>DAOUQK010000157.1 GCA_030625695.1 Paracoccaceae bacterium
ATGACTTTGCAAGGGTGCATATTTGTTCGCGCTGGTGGGCTTCTTCGCTCATGATTCCTCAATCTCCTCAAAGGCTTGGGTGAAAAAATCAACCCCGCCGAAGTTTCCGGATTTTAATGTCAGGGCAATATCTGCCCCCGCGCTGGTGCAATACATCCATGGTACGCCGGGTACAATTTCGCGGCCAATGGCCATGGCATTCACCCCCAGCGCCTGGGTTATTGCCCCCGAAGTTTCGCCCCCCGCCACCACAAAACGGCGCACACCTTGGGTGCGGGCCTGAAGGGCAAGGCTGGCCAAGGCGGCTTCGGTAATGTCGCTTGCAGCGGCGATGCCCAAGGCATCCTGCACCTTTCTAACCGCATCAGGAGTGGCGGTTGCATAGATAATTTTGGCAGCGTTCGGGTCTTGTTCTGCCAGCCATTTTTGTGCTGCGCCAAGCCCGTTTTCGGCGATTGAAACCGGATCAATTCGAAAGCCTTTCGCAACCTTCAGATATGCCGCAACCTGTTTTTGTGTCATTGATGAACAACTGCCCGACAGCACAATGCTGCCTGCGCCAATTACCCTAGGTTTGGTATTTTTGGCCGTTGTTTTCAGCGCCCCGTCGCGCAGATAAAGGCTGGGCAGGGGGGCAGCCACGGCGCTGCCTCCGGTCAACAGGGGCATGTCATGGCAGGCCTCGGCGATGGTTTCAAGGTCGGTATCTGACACCGCATCAACCACCACATGCGCCACAGATTTGGTGCGCAGTTCGGCCATTCGTGTGCGCAGCGCATCCACCCCGCGCGCAACAACCAACCGGTTTGCCAGCCCGACCTTGGCGCTGACTTGGGGCTGAAGCAGGCGCATTAAATTGCTGTCGCACATCGGGGTCAGGGGGTGGTCTTTCATCGGGCTTTCGCCAAGGGGTTGTTCACCAATGAACAGGTTCCCCATATAGATCGAGCGCCCGTTTTCGGGAAATGCCGGACAATAAATGGTTTGTTTTGTCTTAAGTTCAGCCATCAATGCCTCGGCCACGGGGCCAATATTGCCTTTGGCGGTACTATCAAAGGTCGAACAATATTTCCAGAAAAACCGGCTCGCCCCTGCGGCCTGCAACCATTCAAAGGCTTCAAGGCATTCGTCCACGGCCTCCTGAACAGGCGCATTACGGCACTTCAAAGCGATAACTTCTATTGCCGACCCCGGCCCGGCGTGCCGATCAGGCACCCCCATCCGCAACGACACCGGAACTCCGCTGCGCGCCAGCATCGACGCAAGATCGGTGGCACCTGTGTAGTCGTCGGCGATACAGCCAAGAATGGTTTGGGACATGTCGGGTTATATACCCAAATAGCGATGCAATGTCTCGCGGTCGGCACGCAATTCATCCGACGTGCCATTCCAGACGATCTTTCCCCGCTCAATAATGTAATTCACATCGGCGATTTTCAGCAGATCTTTGAGGTTCTTATCAACCACAAGGATCGAAATATCCTGTTGCTTGATCTGACCAATCGCCGCCCATATCTTTTGCCGCACCAGCGGGGCCAACCCTTCGGTCGCCTCATCCAGGATAAGCAGTTTCGGGTTGGTCATCAGGGCCCGGCCAATTGCCAGCATCTGCTGTTCGCCACCCGACAACAGGTTGCCCATCGAAGTATGACGCCCCTCCAATTCAGGAAACAACGCATAGACCTTGTCCACCGTCCAGGGGTCAGCCACGCCCAAATGGTTGCTTGCTGTGGCCACCAGGTTTTCGCGCGACGACAAGTTGGGGAATATCTGACGCCCTTCCGGCACCAGCCCAAGTCCAAGATTGGCGATTTTGAACGAGGCCCGCCCCACCAGTTCCTGACCGTCAAACTCAATCGACCCACCGCTGGCAGCCACAATGCCCATGAGCGAACTGATGGTGGTGGTTTTACCCATGCCGTTGCGGCCCAGAAGGGTGGCGACCTGTCCGGTGCCGATGTCCAGATCAACCCCGAACAGGGCCTGCGAGGTGCCGTAATGCGCCGTCAGGTTCTTGATCGTCAGCATGGGTTATTCCTCGCCCAGATAGGCATGACGCACGTCATTATTGCCGCGTATTTCATCCGGGGCCCCGGTGGCGATGATGCGACCATAAACCAGCACGGTTATCCGGTCAGCCAGGGCAAACACCGCATCCATGTCGTGTTCGATCAGCAGGATGGTTCGTTCACCCTTAAGCGCCTTCAGAATCTCAATCATTGCGGTGCTTTCCTGCGGACCAAGCCCCGCCATCGGCTCGTCCAGCAACATAAGGTCGGCGCCGCTTGCCAGAGCAATGGCGATCTCCATCTGCCGGTGTTCACCGTGCGAAAGGGCGGCGGTTGGATCGTCCGCGCGGGCCTTTAGGCCGACACGGTCCAACATTTCAAGCGCCTCGTCACGCAAGGGACGGATCGAGCGGGCGGGGCGCAAAAACCGGAACGAATGACCCTGACGGGCCTGCACCGCAAGTGCGACGTTATCCAGCACCGACATGTCCATCACCAGCGAGGTGATCTGGAACGACCGCGTAATACCAAGCCGCGCGCGGGCGTGGGCCGGGCGGTTGGTGATGTCCGTCCCCTTAAAGATGATAGAGCCGGAATCGGGGGATAAAGCCCCGGACAATTGCGAGATAAGCGTGGTTTTACCGGCCCCGTTGGGACCAATGATGGCATGCAATTCGCCCGGTTCAACCGCCAGACTAACGTTGTCCGTGGCCGTTACACCACCAAAGCTTTTGCAAAGGTTACTGATATTCAAAAGGGCGCTCATGTCATTTGTCCCCCTTACCTTTGATCAGCCCCATCAGCCCACCGCGGACAAACAGCACAATGCCCATCAGCATCAGGCCAAACGGCAGGTGCCAGTAGATGGTGATCGAAGACAGAACTTCCTCCATCAGGATGAACACGGCTGATCCCAGAACCGGCCCCAAGGTGGTCGCGCTGCCGCCAAGAATGACCATGAACATTAACTCGCCACTGCGGCTCCACCCCATCATGTCGGGCGAGATGAAGGTGGTGAAATTACCCAGCAAAGCCCCGGCAAATCCACACATCGCCCCGGATATGACATAGGCCGTCAGACGATAAAGATAGGTGTTATAGCCCAGCGTCACCAGCCGTTCGTCGTTGCCACGCGCGCCTTGCAGGACCATGCCAAAGCGGGAATTGACGATGGTGCGCACCATCAGCATGGCAATCACCAGGGCGATATAAGCGATGGCATAAAGCTGTAGGGGATTATCAAGACTGACCAAGGGCAATTCAGAGCGGATATCAATCACCAGCCCATCATCGCCGCCAAATTCTTCCATCGAGATGAACAGGTAATAAATCATCTGCCCAAACGCCATGGTGATCATGATGAAATAAACACCTTTGGTGCGCAGACAGATCACCCCGGTCAGCAGCGCGAACAAGGCCGAAACGCCAACCGCCAGCAGGATATGGAACGCGCCACCGTAGGATGCCAGCGCATCAATGCCGCCGTAAGTTTCGTAGTAAACCGGGATGCCAACGGCATAAGCACCGATGCCAATATACGCGGCGTGGCCAAACGACACCATGCCACCAAAGCCAAGGATCAGGTTCAGGCTGACGGCGGCAATGGCAAGGATCACCAGCCTTGTGGCAAGATCGACGTAAAACGCGTTGCCGGTCCATAAGAACACAGGCGGCAGGATGGCCAAAGCCAGCATAACAAAGACTGTGACCCAAGTGGTTCGTTTCATCTCAGCGTACCCTTGGTGGGAAAAGCCCTTGCGGACGGAATGCGAGAATGACGGCCATGATGATATAGATCAGCATGGCAGACACGGCGGGGGCGGAAGTTTCAGCGGCTTGTGGCGACATGAACAGCTTGAACAGGTCGTCCAGAAACGACCGGCCCAGCGTATCAATCAACCCGATGACAATGGCCGCGACAAACGCGCCTTTCATCGAACCGATGCCGCCGACGATGATCACCACAAAGGCGGTGATGATGATCTCGCCTCCCATGGATATCGACGCCTCGGTAATAGGTGATATCAGCATACCGGCCAACCCGGCCAGCATTGCGCCCAAGGCAAAAACCAAAGCGAATAAGGTCGAAATGTCGATGCCCAGCGCCGAAACCATGGTGCGGTTCGACGCACCCGCCCGAATCAACATGCCCAGTTTGGTAAAATTCACCAGCCAGTACAGCCCGGCGGCAACCGCCAGCCCGACGCCAATGATCAGCAGCCGGAAAGTCGGGACAACCACGCCTTCAAACAGCTCGACCCGCCCGTCAAGCCATTCGGGCAAAGGCACGGCAAAGCCCGCAGGCCCCCAGATCAGATGCACACTTGTGTCCAGCACAAGGATCAACCCAAAGGTGCCCAGCACATGATCAAGGTGGTTACGGGAATAAAGCGTGCGTGCCACCAGACGTTCGATCAGATAGCCGACCAGCCCGATAATCGGCAACGATATCAGCACCGCAATCAGGAAATTCCCGGTGATAAACGTCAGCGACGCACAGATGAACGCGCCAACCATATAGATCGACCCATGCGCCAGATTGACAAAATCAAGGATGCCAAAAACCAGCGTCAGGCCAGAGGCGACCAAAAACAGCAACAGGCCCAACTGAACCCCGTTGAGAGTTTGTATGAACAGGAGTGTGTAATCCAATGGAAATCGCCCGGTAATCTGTAGAAATGGCCGGGACAAACACCCCCGGCCAAATCAATTCAAAGCCATATGGCCTTAGTTCATGGAACAGTCGGCCGCGTATGTATCTACGTGGTTTTCAAACACGGTCGCGGTGACCTTTTTGGTCCAAATCCCATCGGCGTCCTTGACGATCTCCAGCAGATAGAAGTTCTGAACCGGCATATTGTTGGCACCATACGTATAGGCCCCGCGTACCGAGTCATAGTTTGCTGCGTGCAATGCCGCGCGAACTGCGTCCATGTCGCTCAGGTCTCCGCCAACGGCTTCAACCGCGGATTTGATCAGGAACATCGCGTCATATGATTGCGCTGCATAGTTTGACGGATACGTGCCGTGCTTTGCCTTGAAATCCGCGACAAACCGTTTGTTCTGCGGATTGTCCATTGAGGGAGCCCAGTGACCAGTGGTTTCCGAACCCAAAACAGCCTCAAAATTGGCGGCCTGAAGTTTTGGCAGGCTCAGCCCGTCAACTGTGAACACAGTATAAAGCGGCATGATATCGCGCAGGCCTGCTTGCTGATACTGCTTGATAAACGCGCCGCCCGCTTTGCCGGGATAGAACACAAAAATGCCTTCCGCGCCCGATGCCTTGGCCTTGGCCAGCTCGGCCGAGAAATCAAGTTGTGCATCTGCGCCCCATTTGGTCAGGTCGCGGCCCAGAATTTCGCCTTTGAAGGTCCGTTCAACGCCTGCCACCATGTTTTTACCGGCAGCATAGTTCGGCGCCATGATATAAAGCGACTTAACCCCCTTCTGGTTCAGAACCTCGCCCATCGCCATCGGCGTCTGGTCGTTCTGCCAGGAGGTAGAAAAGAAATTCTTGTGGCACAGTTTGCCGGCAACCGGGCTTGGGCCCGCATTGGTGGAAATCAGAAACTTGCCCGCATCCAGTGCCGATTTGCGCGACGCCAGCAGAACGTGGGACCAGATAAAGCCGGTGACAAAATCGACATTGTCCTGCTTGACCAGCTTATCGGTGGCCTGCTTGCCGGTCTCGGGCTTGAACCCGTCATCGGCATAGATCAGGTTGACATCAAGGTCACCCATCTTGCCGCCCATATGTTCGATCGCCAGATCAACGGCCTTTTGCATGTCATTGCCGATCACGGCAGCACCGGTGGTCAGTGTGGTGACAAAGCCGATCTTGACCTCGGCGGCAAATGACGGCGCCGTCAACATCGTTGCGGCCAGCGCCGCAGTTATCAGTCGTTTCATTAAGTATCCTCCCCTGGATATGTTTATTTGGTCGTTTATTGCTTCATGCCTAAAGCATCGCCACAGTTTATCAAGGTCAATCAGCACAACACAGATCGCAGATGTGGTCGTCCGGTCAAAGGTGCGTGTGGCCCTGAATTTTGGCAATCGTTAACGCATCCAATGCTAAAACAAAGTATATTTCAACCCGATTCCAAACACGATGGATGCCGTTGCTGCCTGCAGCCAATGGTTTGGCACCCCCTTGTTCACCAGCGGACCAATTTTGGCCCCCGCCGCCACCCCCACCATCAAAGGCACAATCAGGCATTGATCAACCGGCGCGCCCATAGCCAGAAAGTTGGTGATCGACACCGCCAGCGACATGAAAATTGCAATCGCGGCAGTGGCCGGAATGATGTGCATCGGCATACCCAGCATCGTCGCCATGTAAGGCACCAGAAGAAACCCACCGCCAACACCAAAGATCGACGCGGTAAAAGCAATGATCACGCCCGCCACCAGAGGCGACCAAAGCGGGACACGAAATTTCCGGCCACCGTAGCGGAACGTCAGGTTCATCAAAATGATCCCGGTCAGTTCAACGCCGCGCTGGTCCGGTTCGGCAGGTTTCGTGGGCGCACCCGCTTGCTGACGCCGCTGGGCAAACATTTTCCAGACAATTTGCCCGGCAATCGCCAGCGTAAGGATGCCGAACAAGGGCCGGAATGTTTGCATATCCGAAAGGTACAGGGTTGAAACCGTGCTGCCAACATAGGCGCCAACCAGCCCGCCAACCCCCAGCAACAGGCCCAGCGGCACCACCACCGCGGACCAGCGCAGATAGCTTGGCACAAACACCAGCGCCGCCGCCAGAACCACCAGTTGCGTCATCGGTTTGACGCTGTTGGGGTCAACAATGCCAAACAGGGTGATCAGCCCGAAGGATGTCAAAATGCCTCCCGCCGCACCAATTGATGAGAACACAATGCCAACCAAGACGCTCCACCCAAGAACACTTATCACCAACATCACGGTTTCCGGTATTGGGTTGGCATCATAACAGGCTCCTGGGCGTAGGTTCTGATTTTAAACATTATTTCCGGCAATAGACCTGCTCGAACACCAACCACAACAATCAGCAGCATTCGCATAAGGATCAGTATCCCTAACGTTTGGCGCTGACAACAAGACAAACTTCGAACCCAGACACCCAAAGGTGCGACCGCACCTCGGGCAAAGCCCGCCCCGTCGGAGGCGCCGCGCGCCGTGAGACAGAATATGGCGATCCCGGGAGGACAACTCTAATTTATGTTTTCCAATAGGTTATCCTGTAAAACAGGGGAGATACCCCCATTGAATATCAATGCTTTTTTCGGGCACTTGTAAAACAATCCAGCGACAACGGATGGGATAGTGATGCTGACATTTACGCCGCTTGAGGGAATGACCGAAACAGCAATGATGTTCTTGCCGCAAAGTACAGAGATACAGTTGTGATGCCAGAGATAACCGCGTCGGTGGCCGAGCCAGGCCGCCGATGCGGGGCACAGGCTTGATGTTGTTGCCCGTGGTGAAGGCACAGCGGTTGATATACAGCGCGGTACTAAACGAAGGCCGTAAGCGGTTTGCGAGTGACGAACAGTTTGGGCAATGGGTGACTTCCAACTTGGCGGAGACGCATGAGATCTTCTCTATGCATGTGGTTGAAGTCCGGCTAACGTCGCAACGATTGAAGTAGACAAATTGGCGAACAGCCTTAATCCTAACGGCCAACGCCAACATCTATGCCAATCTTGTCACTATTCGTGGAGCTGTAGCATGACCAACTGGAAAGACCTCACTTTCGACGCCGATTCCATCATTGATGGGTTAAAACCATGGATCGAATGTGAAAGCCCCACATGGGACGCCGCTGCAGTAGATCGGATGATGGATTTGGTGGCGATGAAATGTGCCGAGCTTGGGGCAAGCATTGAACGCATCCCCGGGGCAATGGGGCTGGGCGGTTCGGTGCGCGCGCGTTTTCCGCACTCAAAGATTGGCGAGCCGGGGATAATGATTTCCGGTCATTTCGACACTGTTCATCCCATCGGCACCATCACCGAAAATCCCTTTCGTCGCGAAGATGGAAAAATCTATGGTCCGGGCATTCAGGACATGAAGGGCGGTAATTTCATTGCGCTCGAGGCGATCCGCGCGCTGCAAAATGCCGGGATCGAAACGCGGTTGCCTATCGTCGCCCTCTTC
>DAOUQK010000113.1 GCA_030625695.1 Paracoccaceae bacterium
CGGGCTTTCGACGGCATGTTGTCTGTTGGATGCGGACAAAGCCCGATCCGCTGTTGCCATCTTTGGCGGCGCCGAAATCGAACTGATCATCTGAACAAAGGAAAACCTGATGAGAACCATTAAAATTGCAACAATCGCCACGCTTTTGACCGCTTTGGCCGCTCCGGTGATGGCCGACGGCGATGCCAAGAAGGGCGCTAAAATATTCAAGAAATGCAAAGCCTGTCATGCGGTTGGTGAGGGTGCCAAGAACAAGGTCGGGCCGATCCTGACTGGAATCGTCGATGGTGAAGCGGGGCAAAACCCGGATTTCAAATACTCTGCTGCGATGGTTGAAGCTGCTGAAGGTGGTCTGGTCTGGGACGAAGAAAACCTTGAGGCATTTCTGACCAAGCCTAAGGAGTTCATGAAAAAGACCAAGATGTCGTTTGCCGGTTTGCGTAAGGAATCGGAAGTGGAAGACATCATCGCCTATCTCCGGTCGGTCGAGTAAGTTTAGAAATTATGTTCAGGGGGCATTGTTGGCGTAGACCAATGAAGCCCGCTGAATTCGTCTATGGCACAGGTTAGTGGCCATTCCAGCGCCGGGCGATGCCCTTGGCGCTGCTTTGCGTTCTGGCCGGATATCAAAAACATCGGTATGGTTTCAGTATCTCAGAGGGAAGAGTACCGATATGGCCGAACAGGACGCTACAACTCAGGTTGATTTGCCGTTGCAGGTGATCGACCGTTCGGACAGTGCAAACCCCGAACCCATCAGGTACGGGGCCCGTAAAACCGGCGTCATTCGCAGGCTTCTTCTGTTGCTACTTATACCGATCCTGATGTTCATCGGCGCGATCCTTGGCCTTTATTTCCAACCGCCGGGGCCACAGAAGTTTTTCGAGCTAACCGGGTTGAAGCCGGGCGGCGGGTCTGACGCGCCATTTGCCATTCCGCCGGAAATCGACGTACCGCAGGACATGCTCGACACGATGCAGATCAGCGATGTGGTTGGGTTGGCGCGGCTGATGCCGCAGGGTGATATTTCTCCGGTGGCGGCGCCTTCGGGCGCGGGGGATGCGCGGATCAGTGAGATTCTGGTGGCCGTGGGTGACGTGTTGGAAAAAGGCCAGTTGGTGGCGCGGCTGGACAATCTGGCGCATCTGGAAAGCGCGGTTTTAAGCGCGCAGGCCGGGGTCGGCGTGCGCGAGGCCACGCTGTTGCAAGTCAAACAGTCGGTGGAAAATAGTTTGCACGAGGCCCGCGCGGCGCTGGAACAGGCCGAAGCCGTGGCCGAGGTGGCCAAATCGGATCGTGTGCGCGTCGAAGAGTTGTTTGAGCGTCAGGTGACGACCAAAGCGGCGTTGAACACGGCGCAATCGGTTGACCGGCAAGCCAATCGCGCAGTGGAAAAGGCCCGTGCCACATTGGCGCGTTACACCAGTGACAATATCCACAAACAGCCCGATGTAATTGTCGCGGCGCGTAATCTTGATGCCGCTTTGGTTGATCTGGGACGCGCGCGGCTTGACCTTGACCGGGCCCGCGTTGTGGCGCCGATTGCGGGTGTGGTTCTGGATATCCATGCCCGCCCGGGCGAGCGTCCGCCGCTGAGAGGCATCATGGAGATGGGCAATACCAGTCAGATGATGGCCGAGGTTGAGGTTTATCAGGACAGGATCGCCCGTGTTCAGATCGGCCAGCCGGTTGAGATTGTGGCACCCGCCATTGGCCAGACCCTGACCGGGGTGGTGACGCGGATTGGCCTGATTGTCGGGCGGCAGGAACTGATTTCAAACGATACCGCCGCCAATCTGGACGCGCGGGTGTTTGAGGTTCTGGTGCGGCTTGATCCGGATGCGTCGCAGGTTGCGTCGCGTTATACAAACCTTGAGGCGGTGGCGCGGATTGACACCAGAGCAGGCCCACCAGAAACAGAGCCTGCTGAATGACCCATCTGCTGGAACGTTTGCTGGGCCGGTTGCCTATCGGTTGGTTGCAACTGACGCACAACCGTGCGCGGCTTTATTCAGCGATTGCCGGCGTATCGTTTGCCAATGTTCTGGTGATTGTTCAACTGGGCATTGCCGGGTCAATGACCACGGCGACGTTGCAGCAATACGCCTATTTCGACGCTGATATCATGATTTCCGCCGAGGACGCCAATTCGATGACCGAAGGCGGCAATGTGGCGCGTCAACGGCTGTTTCAGGCGCTGGCAGACCCGGACATCACCGGGGGTGTGTCGTTGTTTGTTTCAAATCTGACCTGGGAACGCCCCGAAGGGCAGGTTTTGTTGCAGGTTTTCGGCATTGATCCCAATGCGACCGATTTTCTAAGCCCGATTATGGCACATAAGGTTGCATCGCTGCCCCTGCTGAATGCGGCAATCATTGACCGTAAAACCCGTGGTCTGGACGCTGAGATGCTGGGTGGTATCCGACCGCATTCGCCTGAAACATTTGAGTCCTCAGGCAAAACCATTACCTTGGTGGACAGTTTCCTGGGCGGTGGCGGGTTTGGCACGGATGGCTATCTGTTCGTCTCGGACCAGACCTTTTTGAACCTGTTTGCCAAACGCATCTCGGGCGCGCCCGATCATATCCTGTTACAGGTGGCGCGCGGCGCAGATGTTGGTGCAGTTGTCAGCCGCCTGCGCAAGACCATCGGTGACAAAACTCTGCGAATACGCAGTTACGCCGAGGCCCGCGCACAGGATCTGGCCTATCAAAACACCCAGCGCCCGACCGGGTTGATTTTTGGTTTTGGCGTGGTGATCGGTATTCTGGTTGGCATTGTCATCGTCTATCAGGTGCTGTCGACCGATGTGGCGGCACACCTGCGCGAATACGCCACCTTTAAGGCGATGGGGTATGGCCATGGGTTTTTCCTTGGCATCGTTCTGGAAGAGGCGATGATCCTGGCGATATTCGGATTTGCGCCGGGGGTGATCGTGGCGTCGGGTCTGTTGAGTATTTTGAACGCCAAGACCGGATTGCCGGTGGCCATGACGGGTGAAACCGCGATCATGGTTTTTGTCGGCACGTTGGCGGCCTGTGCGTTGTCCGGCGCGATTGCCACCCGCCGCCTTGCCGCCGCTGACCCGGCAGACCTGTTTTGATGTCCGGCGCGGGTGAAAACGCGATTGTTGCCAAAGGGCTGAACCATTGGTTTGGCACCGGAGAGGCACGCAAACAGGCGATTTTTGACGTTAACCTGTCCTTTCGACGCGGCAGCCTGACGGTGTTGATGGGGCCGTCCGGGTCGGGCAAGACCACATTTCTGACGCTGATCGGCTGCTTGCGGGATGTGATGGACGGTTCGGTGCGGATGTTGGGGCACGAATTGAATGGCGCGACCAATGCCACCAATGAGGCGTTACGACGACGCTCGGGGTTTATCTTTCAGGCCCATAACCTGCACGAAAGTCTGAGTGCGATCCAGAATGTGATGATGGGTTTGCAGGTTCATGGCCGTGGCCTTGATAAACGCCAAAGCCGCGAGGCGGCGGCGCATATGCTGGGGTTGGTGGGGCTGGCTGACCGGGTTGATTATCTGCCCGGAAACCTGTCCGGCGGTCAGAAACAGCGGGTGGCGGTGGCCCGGGCGCTGGTCGGCAATCCCGAAGTGGTATTTGCCGATGAGCCGACAGCGGCACTGGACCGGACCAGTGGTATGAACGTGGTGCAAATGCTGAAACGGCTGGGGGCCGAGCGCGGCACCACCACGATCATGGTGACCCATGACGGGCGCATTCTGGAACTGGCCGACCGGATTATAACCCTTGAAGATGGGCATGTGGTTAGGGAAAGCGACGGGGTGCCCTAAAACCCGAATTTCTGCCGTCTAAGGGCCAAGCACATTGCGCGCCAATGTCACCCGGTGGCACCAAGGGCCGGTAAACGGCGACCAGAGCATGTTGCGTTTGATCGGATTCATGCATTCATCTGCCTTGGTGAGGCAGCGTTTGAGGCGCATAGTGCGTTCACCGGGGCAGATGAATTCAATTGAACGCAACATGCTCTTGCCTAGAAATAAGCACCGCTTTTGTTGCGGATAAGTTCGGTTTGGCGGATGCGTTCCAATGCGTCAGACGCGGCCACCGTGGCAGATAGCAGGATTTCAATCATCACGACGGTTGAGACCACAGACGGGTAATAATGCGGGCTTTCAGTCGGGGCGAAAAATACGTGGTCGGCGTGTTCGACCAAGGGCGAGCTTGGCTTGTCCGTCAAGGCAAAGACCTGGGCGTTCTGTTCGCTGGCATAGGCCGCGGCCACAACGGTTTCTCTGGCATAAGGCGCAAACGCCAGGACCAGGGCAGTATCCTGTTCGGTAATCGACGCTATGGTTTCAATCATTGTAGCACTACCGGAATGGTCGGTGCGCAGGCCGGGAATGGCCATCTGACCGGTTGATTCCATGAGCGCCGCCATCCAGTGCATTGAACCCGACCCAAGAATGAAAGTGCGCTTGGAGTTTCTGACGCTGGCTGTGAACGCCTCGACAGCCGCAAAATCCAGACGTTCCATGGTTTGGGCGATATTCAGCGTCGCGGCCTCGGCGATGTGATTGGAAAAGTGGCCATTGGTGTCGGTTCCGATATTGGCGCGCAGGGCATCGGCGCGATTGCCAAACCCCTGATTGACGAACCGTTGCTGGAATTCACTGCGAAACGCGTCATAGCTGTCATAGTCCAAAGCCCGGGCAAGCCTTAGCATTGTTGGCGAGGCGACATCGCAGGCTGTTGCCACGGTGCGCATGGAATCAAAGGCAATGCGGTCGGGATTATCCAGCGCATAGCGCGCCGCCAGCCCGAGTTTGCGCGGCAGGTCAGGCAGTGCGCGGGTCAGTTGTTCATCAACTTTTGACATGTCAGTTCAGGCCCATTCTGTAGCGTCTGTCATATTTTGCACTGTTTTGGGTGATTTGGAACAAAAAGTTGGGTACCGGATGAAATAATCTTTGACAAAATGTATCAGTCGCTACATTTAAAATGTGAGAGATTCTCTGGGAGGGGCACTTTTACCTATGTCACATTACTCGGCCTTTTCGGTGTTCAGGAATGCCCTGACCGGGAACCGCCAATGGCCGCGCGCCTGGCGTGACCCGCATCCTAAGCCGGAGTATGACGTGGTGATTGTCGGGGCCGGCGGGCATGGGCTGGCGACGGCCTATTATCTTGCGCGCGAGCACGGCATTCACAATGTTGCGGTGATCGAAAAGGGCTGGTTGGGCGGCGGTAATACCGGGCGTAATACGACGATTGTGCGGTCCAATTATATGATGCCGGGCAATACGATGTTTTACGAACGCTCGATGAAGCTGTGGGAAGATCTGAGTCAGGATCTGAACTATAACGTCATGATTTCCCAGCGCGGTCAGTATAACCTGTGCCACTCGCCGGCGCAGATGGATGCCGCACGGCGGCGCGGCAATGTCATGCGGGCCAACGGGATTGATGCCGACCTGTTCGGGCGGGCAGAGGTCAAACGGCGTTTGCCGTATCTGGATTATTCCGCCTCGGCGCGGTTTCCGATCCATGGTGCGATCTTTCAGTCCCGCGCAGGCACGGCGCGTCATGATGCGGTGGCCTGGGGGTATGCCCGTGCGGCGGACCGACAGGGTGTTGATATAATTCAGCAATGCGAGGTTACGGGGTATATCTGGGACGATGGTAAAATCACCGGAGTCGAAACCACACGCGGGCCGATCCGGGCTGGCAAAGTCGGGCTGGCGGTGGCCGGGCACACCGGGCATCTGGCGGATATGGCCGGGCTGCGTCTTCCGATCGAAACCCATGTATTGCAGGCCTATGTCACCGAGCCCTTGAAGCCGCTGGTGGATACGGTGATCTCGTTCGGGGCCGCGCATTTCTATGTCAGCCAGTCCGACAAGGGCGGGTTGGTTCTGGGTGGTGATCTGGATGGTTACAATTCCTATGCCCAAAAGGGCGGGTTGCCGATGGTTGAACATACGCTGGCCAGTGCCAAGGCGCTGATGCCGTCGGTGTCGCGGCTTAAACTTTTGCGTCACTGGGCCGGGGTGATGGATATGTCGATGGATGGCTCGCCGTTCATTGCCAAAACGTCGATTGATGGTCTCTATCTGAATGGGGGCTGGTGTTATGGCGGGTTCAAAGCCACCCCTGCGTCGGGCTGGTGTTTTGCCCATACGATTGCCCGCGACGAGCCCCACAAAGACAATGCCGAGTTCACTTTGAACCGGTTCGAACGGGGCTATCAGATTGATGAAAAGGGCGTAGGCCCGCAACCAAATGCGCACTAGGGGCACGCGGCGATGATAAGAATAGACTGCCCGGTTTGCGGCATAAGGGACGAAAGTGAGTTCACCTATGGGGGTGATGCCACTGTTGTGCGCCCTGCGATGGGTGAGGCGGCGTTAAAGCCGTGGATTGACTATGTTTTCATGCGTGACAACCCACGCGGGGCGCATAGGGAATACTGGCATCATGTGGTGGGGTGTCGTCAGTGGTTGGTGCTGGAGCGCGATACGTTAAGCCATATGGTCGGCACCTGTTCACTGGCAAGGGACGCGGCCTGATGGGCGGGTTTCGTTTATCCTCGGGTGGTCGCGTGGATCGCAGTCGGCGGATGGATGTGCGGTTTGATGGGCGCGGGTTGCAGGCACACCCTGGTGACACGCTGGCCTCGGCGTTACTGGCGTCGGGTGAGGATATTGTTGCGCGCGGGTTTAAATATCACCGGGCGCGCGGGATCTATTCGGCAGGGGTGGAAGAACCGAACGCCTATGTTCATCTGCGGCAGGGGGCGCGGCACGAACCCAACGCCCGCGCCACCACGAGCGAGGTATTTGACGGGCTGTGCGCCACATCGCAGAATGCCTGGCCGGATGTACGTCTGGATATCGGCGCTGTCACCGGATACCTGTCGCCGTTTCTGAGTGCGGGTTTTTACTACAAAACCTTTGTCGGCCCCTTCAAAGGCACAAGATTCTGGATGATCTGCGAAAGCTTTATCCGTAAGGCGGCTGGCATGGGACGCGGCATTAAGGTCTCCGACCCGGATAGCTATGAAAAGGTCAACGCCTTTTGTGACTTGTTGGTGGTCGGTGCCGGGGCCTCTGGTCTGGCGGCGGCGCTGACGGCGGGGCAGGCCGGGGCCGATGTTATTCTGGTTGAGCAGGATTTTGAGCTGGGCGGTTCCCTGCTGTCGCAGCCGGTTGGCGGCGTGTGCGACGATTGGTTGGCAGCGGTCAAATCGCAACTAAACGATCTGCCGAACGTGCGTATCCTGACCCGCACAACCGCCTTTGGAGCCTATGAGCAGGATGTTTATGGGTTGGTGGAACATGTAAGCGATCACTTGCAGGCGCCGGAAAACAACCAACCCCGCCAACGCTATTGGTTGGTGCACACCAAGCAGGCAGTGCTGGTCACCGGGGCGATTGAGCGCCCGCTGGTGTTTGCCAATAACGACCTGCCCGGGGTGATGTTGGCGGGATCAATCCAGAGTTATGCCAACCGGTTTGGGGTGTTGGCGGGCCAGCGTATCGTGCTGTGCAGCAACAATAATTCGGCCTATCAGGTGGCGGTGCAACTGGCCCATGCCAGTGCTGATGTGACATTGGTGGATGCCCGCCCGGACATGCCACAAGATGTGGCGGACATGCTGGCCAAGGCCGGTGTCACAATTATGACGGGTAAGGCGGTGATTGCCGCAAAGGGTCGGCGCGGCGTGACGGGGGCGATGATCGTGCCGGTTGACAAGACCGGCAAGGCCACTGGCGTTCCGGTCAGGGTGGCGTGCGATGTGATCGGCGTTTCCGGGGGGTGGTCGCCGGTTGTGCATCTGTGGAGCCACCGGTTTGGCAAACCCAGGTTTGACGAAGCAGCGGCCGCGTTTGTGCCCGGTGATATTGGCGGCGAAACGGTGCAATGCGCGGGCCGGATGGTGGCGGCGCAAACCTTGGGCGAACGGATCGACTCAGGAATTGGTGCGGCCAAAGCCACGTTGAATGCGCTTGAGTTGAAACCATCGGGTACATCCCTTCCGGCAACCCCGGAAATCCAGCTGGATACCGGCTGGTCTCAGGACATGTTGGCGATCTGGGCCATAACGGACGCCACGCGAATGACCAAAGGCAAGGCATTTGTCGATATTCAACACGATGTAAAACTGAGCGATCTCGATCAGGCCTATAGCGAAGGCTATGTTTCGGTCGAGCATCTGAAACGCTATACCACCACTGGTATGGCCCCGGATCAGGGCAAGACGTCGAATATTATCACTTTGGCGCGGGTGGCTGAGCTGAGCGGCAAGACCATCCCCAACACCGGCACAACCACGTTTCGCCCGCCGTTCACGCCCGTTACCATCGGCGCACTTGTGGGGCATGAACACGGTGAACATTTTGCCGCCACGCGCATGTCACCAATCCATGACTGGCACATGAAAAATGGTGCTGTGATGAGCGAGGCCGGGGCCTGGATGCGGCCCTGGTATTACCCCGAAGGCAACGAGTCCCTGCGCGAGGCCTATATTCGCGAGGCGGCCCATGTGCGCAAGCATGTGGGCATCGTTGATGTGTCGACCTTGGGCAAGATCGCGGTGCAGGGGCCGGATGCGGCAGAATTTCTGAACCGGGTCTATGTGAACGGTTGGAAAACCCTGCAAGTGGGGCGGTTGCGGTATGGCGTGATGTTGCGCGAAGACGGGTTTGTGATGGATGACGGGGCCACGGCGCGGCTGGGTGAATTTGATTATTTCATGTCGACCACCACCGCCAATGCCGCCAAAGTACTGGCACTGTCCGAGCACCTTTTGCAAACTGCATGGCGCGACCTGAAGGTGCATGTCACCAGTGTAACCGATCAATGGGCCGCCTTTGCCGTGGCCGGCCCAAAGGCGCGTGATCTGCTGCAATCGGTGTTATCTGGTGCCGACATCAGCCGTGAAGCGATGCCAAACAATCACTTTGTGACGGGTGAGATTGCCGAAACCAAGGTGCGGTTGCACAGGATGAGCTATTCCGGCGAGTTGGCGTATGAGATCTATGTGCCGTCCGGATTTTCCCGTCACGTTTGGGGGTGTCTGATCGAGGCTGGCAAGGCGTTCGGTCTGCGCCCCTATGGCACCGAAGCCATGGGCGCGCTGAGGATCGAAAAGGGTCATGTGGCCGGGCCGGAAATCGAAGGGCGTACCACGTTGAAGGATTTGGGGTTGGCGGGTTTTGCGTCGTCCAAAAAGCCGTTTGTCGGGTCGGTTTTGAAGGACCGTCCGGTGTTGGTGGACCCGGCGCGGGCGACGTTGGTGGGCCTGTCGGTGAAGGGTGAAACGGGTGCCGTGGCGGGGTCGTTGATTTACGGCGCCGGGCAGCCGAAACAAGGTCACGGTGAGGGTTGGGTTTCTTCCACGACATATTCCCCGGCTTTGGGACACCCTATCGCGCTGGCCCTGATCCAGAACGGCAAGGCACGCATGGGTGAGGATGTTCAGGTGGTGAATCACCTTGAAAACCAGACCCTTATGGCGCAAATCGTGTCGCCGTATTTCTTTGATCCAAAGGGGGAACGCCAGAATGCCTGATCTCCGTTCACCTTTGGCTGGATGCCTGCAACCGGGTCGGTATGGCGCAGAATTTGCCACTGGGCCGGGGGTGATCCTGTCGGAATCATCTGTAACGCTGGTTCAGATTGCCGGTTGGGATGATTTTGAAAAGGCCGTTCTGGCGGGGTTGGAAACGCTTGGCTTTGCCGGAGTTGGTGCATATCGCAATTGCCTGCACGGCGATGACAGGCAGCTTTATCGCATATCGCCGGATCGGGTGTTGATTGCCTCTTTGTCGCCGATCACTCTCCCGGATAGCTTGCTGAACGCCTCATCGCTGGCGGTTCAGGATCTGAGCCACGCCCGTACGCGGATCAGTGTCGAAGGGCCTGCCGCCGAGGATGTCATGGCACGGCTTGCACCGATTGATTTCCG
>DAOUQK010000365.1 GCA_030625695.1 Paracoccaceae bacterium
TATTCCGCTGTTCGCGAGGTCAGCCTGACGATCCGTCCGGGGGACCGGATCGGGGTGGTGGGCGAATCCGGCTGTGGTAAATCCATGCTGGCCCTGGCGCTTATGGGAATGGTGCCGGAGGGGCTGGATGTTCACGGCAGCCTTGTGATTGACGGTCAGGATATGACCAATGCCCCTGAAAGCGTCTGGAACCGGCATCGCGCCCGCACCATGTCGATGATATTTCAAGAACCTATGGCGGCACTGAATCCGCTGCGCCGCATTGGCGATACAGTGATGGAACCGCTTATGGTGCATGAGGGTTTAGACAAACAGACGGCCCGCGCCCGTGCCCTGATGTTGTTTGAAGAAACCGGCATTCCCGACCCGCATCTGCGCCTGCGCCAATATCCCCACGAGCTTTCGGGCGGGCAGCGTCAAAGGGTTCTGATCGCGCTGGCACTGGCGTGTAATCCACGGCTGTTGATTGCCGATGAACCAACCACCGCGCTGGATGCCAATATGGCGCTGCGGATCACCGATCTGTTGGTGGGGCTGTCGAAACAACGCAATATGGGGATGTTGTTCATCAGTCACGATCTGGCGGCGGTCAGTCGCGCCACCAGCAATATTTTGGTCATGTACGGTGGTGATATTGTCGAACGCGGTCCCACCGACCAGATTTTCAAACATCCCGCCCATCCTTATACCAAAGGGCTTTTGGCGGCGCGTCCGCAGATTGCACAGGCGACCGGCGCGCGGCAACGATTGCCGACGATCCCCGGAACGGTGCCGCCCTTGACCGAGTTGCCGGATGGTTGCCGCTTTTCCGGCCGTTGCCCGCAGGAAATACCGCGGTGCGCCAATACAAGACCGCAGCCGGTCGAAACAGCAAACGGCAGCAGCGTTTGCTGTCATCATTTCGATGCGGGCAGTATTTCCGTCGGTAGCGGGGCAGGGGCATGAACAACGTCCTGCTGAGCGTCGAGGGCGTGTCGCGCCAATATCGCCTGCCACGTCAGGCGTTGTTTCAATCCGCGCCGGTTCAGGTTGCGGTGCGCGATGCCAGCTTTCACTTGGAGGCGGGCGAAAACCTTGGGATTGTCGGGGAAAGTGGTTCGGGAAAATCAACCCTGGCCAAGATGGTGATGGCGTTCGAGAGGCCGGATCAGGGGCGTATCCTGTTTGAAGGTCAGGACATCAACACCTTGTCAAATGCCGATCTGCGACTGGCCCGCCAGCGATTCCAGATGGTGTTTCAGGACCCCTATGGTTCGCTTGATCCGCGCCGCTTGGTCGGCTGGTCCATCGCCGAACCCCTGCGCGCCATTGGCACGGACACTGCGGCACAGATATCGGCGCGCGTGCAACAAGCGCTGGAGCAGGTCGGATTGCGCGCCACCGATGGTGCAAAGTATCCGCACGAGTTTTCCGGTGGCCAGCGCCAGCGCATTGCCATCGCCCGCGCCATCATCACCCGTCCGGCCCTTTTGGTGGCGGACGAAGCGGTATCGGCGCTGGACGTTTCGGTGCAGGCACAAATCCTTAACCTTTTGATGGACCTGCAGCAGGAACTGGGGCTTGGCATTTTGTTCATCAGTCACGATCTGGCAGTGGTGGCCAGCGTTTGCGATCGGATTTTGGTGATGCAGAATGGGTCCATTCTTGAAACCGGCACCACGCTGGATGTCCTGAACAATCCTCAGCACGACTATACCCGCACGTTATTGGCGGCGGCAAAGGGATAATATGCACAAACCTGCCATGCCTTTGAATTTCATCCACCTGACCGACCTGCACCTGTCGCACCCGGACCTGAACGACCCGGGCTTAAACTCTGATACGGTTGCAAATCTTCGACTGATGGTGACGCAATTGTGCCAGATGATCCCGCAACCACATTTTATTGTTGCCAGTGGTGATCTGACAAACCACGGTGACGAAGCCAGCTATCAAATGGTGCGCAATATACTGGACAGCGCCGGTCTGCCGATCGTCTATGCCCTTGGTAATCACGACAAGCGGGCGGCGTTTCGGGCGATATTCCCCGGTGTTGCCGACAATCCGTGCGCGGATGCCCCGGTTTACCACCAATCCATTCACGGCGATTTGCAGGTCATTGCGCTGGATTCATCGCAGCCTGGCCGGGTAAGCGGTGCGATCTGCGACGAACAATTCGCCTTTCTAGAGGCGGGCCTGCGCGTGGCACCTGAGCGCGCCAAGCTGTTGATCATCCACCATCCGCCTTTGATCGGGGATGCCTCGCTGGTCTGGGAAAGCCTGTCGCAAAAGGATACCGACCGGCTGGCTGACACCTTGCGGGGGCACACTATAGTTGCGATTCTGAGCGGCCATGTGCATTTCAACCGGGTTAGCCACTGGCATGGAATTCCGGTCATTGTTTGCAACGGGCTGCACGCAACGGTCGATGTTCTAAGGCCTGCGGGCATGCAGATCAGGGAAGGAACAGGCTTTGGCTATTGCACATGGCAACCTTCCGGGATTACCGTATCGTTTGTGCCTTTGACGCCTGACCGAGCCGTCCTTGGTGAAATATCCGACGATCTTTTAAGGTCGTTCCGTTGAACAGGGCTTTGAATTGGTGAGTGAACCTACCGACCGGCATTTACCCCTTTCCGGGGCCTATAATTTTCGCGATCTCGGTGGCTATCGCACCCGCTCCGGCGAGATGACCAAATGGCGCAGGATACTGCGCGCGGATTCGCCCCACCGACTGTCAAAGCAGGATATTGCCAGCCTTCTGAACCAGGGTTTGAGCACGGTTATAGATTTGCGGTCCGCCAACGAAGTGGTGAATGCGCCCAACCCGTTTTTGGATCATGCCCAGATAAGTTATCAGAATGTATCGCTTTTTGACCATCTGGCTCCGGCTGATATGCGCCAGGGCAAGGCAAGCAACACCAATGACCCGCTGCTTGATTTCTACGTCTCGACCCTTGCAAACCGGCAAACCGCGATCCGTGATGTATTGCACGCAATTGCCGGGGCCCAGGACGGCACGGTGATGTTTCACTGTACCGCAGGCAAAGACCGAACCGGGTTGATTTCGGCGCTTCTGCTTGGTCAGGCGAATGTGGAAGAGGACGAAATCGTTTCGGATTACGTTCAGACCAAACCCTTGATTGCCGATCTTGTGCAGGAGTTTCTGGCGTTGGCCAGAAAGAATGGCACCGATTTGAACACCTACCGCCCGCTTTTGGAATGCAACGCGCAAACCATGCGAAATGTGGTGAATCATATCCGGGACCGCTATGTTTCGGTGCCA
>DAOUQK010000374.1 GCA_030625695.1 Paracoccaceae bacterium
CCCAAAGCCATCTCATACGTCATGGCCGGCGGGTTGGCCTCGGCCATCATCGGCCCACAGATCGTCAAACTGACTGCCGCGTCCATGGTCATCCCGTTCCTTGGCACGTTTCTGGCGGTGATCGCCGTCAATGTTATTGGCAGCCTGTTGTTCTTCGCGCTTGATATCCCCAAACCGACGCCTCTCAGCCCCGGCAGCCCCCGGGGCCGCACAAGGTGGGAGTTGATCACGACGCCGCGCATCGCCGTGGCCGTCACCTGCGCCATGGTATCTTATGCGCTGATGAACCTGGTGATGACGTCGACACCGCTGGCGGTGGTTGGCTGCGGTTATACCCAGAACAACGCGGCGGACGTGGTATCGATACATGTATTGGCAATGTTCATCCCGTCGTTTTTCACCGGCCATCTGATCGCCCGCTTTGGCGTCGAACGTATTGTCGCCAGTGGGTTGGTCATCCTTGGGGCCGCCGGGATTGTCGGTCTGAGCGGTGTCGAATTGGAAAACTTCTTTGTCGCCCTGTTCCTTTTGGGTATCGGTTGGAACTTTGGCTTTATCGGCGCCACCGCAATGCTGGCCGATGCGCACGCACCGCATGAACGCGGGCGGATGCAAGGTTTGAATGACTTGATCGTGTTTGGCGGCGTGACCGTTGCCTCGCTTGCCTCGGGCGGGTTGATGAACTGCTCAGGCGGGTCACCTGTCGAAGGCTGGACGGCGGTGAACATGGCGATGGTGCCACTGTTGTTCCTGGCCGGAGCCGCGTTGCTGTGGTTGATGCTGCGCCCCAGTAATGAGCCGATCTAGGTTACCAACGTCCGGTAACCACCTGGCGCATCAACGAAATCCGTCGCCTGAATTCGCCCGGCATCAATGTGCCTGTGTCCACCCGGCCCGGATCACGCAGGGCGCGGCGCAGAACTGTTTCCGCCTGCCACCCCACCAGCAACGCCGCCGACGCCGGTTTGGACACATCCGCCCGGCGCGACCGCGCTTTTTGCAACCGGTCCAACCCGGCCTGTGCCACGCCCCGGATTGCCTCGGACGAACCGTCTGGCAAAGGCACCCGCCCACGCGCCCGCAACTCGGGCACCGCGCGGAGCCAGTTGGCCAATCCGGTGGCAAAGCCAAAATCTGTCACGACTGCTTGGTCGGCCTCACCAAGGGTCTGCGCGCAGACCCGGATCAAATGGCCGGTGGTCTGATCAAGGTACCGGTATAAACCGGCCTCATCCTCAAACGGGACTTTGTTGATGTCCCAATACCTTGCGCTAACAAGTTCATCCAGAACTATGGCTTGCTCGACATTGAGAATTGCCGCCAGCGGCGTCACCACCTCATGCCGACGCACGCCTTTGCCCGCCGCAATCTCGGCCAGGGCATCGCGCCACCATTGCAACCGCATCGCGGCGATCTCTGGTTCATTTGTCACCCAAGGGGCGCGGGCCACTTCGACATTAAAGGCATACAGCACAAACAACGCACCCCGCAGCGCCACTGGGGCCGCCATCGCCGCCATGAACCGGTCCGGGTCCGCGCGCTGCACCAAACCCGCGCAGGCCGTTACGTTGTCGTCAAAGCCCATCCATGAACTCTTCCATCTTCACGGCCGTCCCGGAAATATTAATCCCTTTTGGCGGCATCTACATCGCCGCAATCGCGCAGCAATTTCCAATTGATTGCATCCAGCAGTGCCTCAAAACTGGCATCAACAATATTGGCCGACACCCCAACGGTGGACCATCGCCGCCCCTGCCCGTCTTCTGAATCGATGATCACCCGGGTCACGGCCTCGGTGCCGCCCTGAGTGATGCGCACTTTGAAGTCGACCAGCCGGAAGTCGCTCAGAACCTCGGAATATGACCCAAGGTCTTTGGTCAACGCCTTGGCCAGTGCATTCACCGGGCCACGATCGCTGCCTAATTCATCCATCGATTCACTGACAGACAGCTTCTTTTCGCCATCAACTTTGACGACAACAACCGCTTCTGACAGGCTAACCATCTGATTATACTTGTTCTTACGCCGCTCAACCGTCACCTTATAGCGCTTGACCTCAAAAAATGCGCACCCCTGCCCCAACTCATCGCGCGCCAGTAACTCAAAGCTCGCCTGAGCGGTGTCATACGAATACCCCTCATCCTCACGCGCCTTGATCCGCTCTAATATCCGCCCCAAAGCGGCATCGCCCTTGTCCACCGCAAGCCCCGCCTCACTCAGTCGGCGACGCAGATTCGATTGCCCCGCCTGATTGGACATCGGAATGATCCGCGCATTGCCGACCACTTCCGGTTCAATATGCTCATAAGTCGACGGGTCTTTCAGGATCGCACTGGCATGCAACCCGGCCTTATGGGCAAATGCCGACGCCCCGACAAACGGCGCTTGCCGCATCGGCACCCGGTTCAGAATGTCGTCCAGCATCCGCGACACCCGCGTCAGCCCGGTCAACGCCTGCAAACTAACGCCAATATCATACCGGCTGGCATAGGGTTCTTTCAACAAAAGGATCGGGATCAGTGAGGTCAGATTGGCATTGCCACACCGCTCACCCAAGCCGTTCAACGTGCCCTGAATCTGGCGCACGCCGGCATCAATCGCCGCCAACGTCCCCGCCACGGCGTTTTCGGTATCGTTATGGGTGTGAATGCCCAAGGCCGTCCCGGGAATGCCCGAAGCTATCACCTCGCCAACAATCCGGCCAATCTCTTCGGGCAAAGTCCCACCATTGGTGTCACACAAAACGATCCAGCGCGCACCGGCCGCAAACGCTGCATGACACGCCTCCAAGGCATAGCCCGGGTTGGCTTTATAGCCGTCAAAGAAATGTTCGGCGTCAAACAGCGCCTCGCGACCCTCAGCCACAATATGAGCAAAGGATGCAGAAATATTATCAATGTTCTCAGCCAGTTCAATGTCAAGAGCGGCCTTCACATGATAGTCATGCGCCTTACCCACCAAACACACAGTTCCGGTCCCGGCATTCATCACCGCCGCCAGAACCTCGTCATTCTGTGCCGACCGCCCGGCCCGCTTGGTCATGCCAAATGCCGCCACCC
>DAOUQK010000163.1 GCA_030625695.1 Paracoccaceae bacterium
TGGCGGCTGGCAACGGCAGCAACCGAGTTTTGTGACAAAAAGAAACTCTCGCTCAGGGCCCCATTCGAGCGGATGATCTGGTGCCGGTCAAACATGAAATGTGTATAGGTGATACTGGCCTCTGGCCGCAACGCCACGCCAGGCAGGCCGCAAAGATGTTTGGCAGCCATCAATACCTGCGCTTCACCAAACAACAGCTCGGCCAATTCTGATTGCAGATAGATCCGATGCTCTTGCGAGACGACCAATTCACTGGTGTTGCCGATGATGCCAGGGGCAAATACCACCGGGGCAAACGCACCTTTGCCGGGCACATGGCTCTGGCCAATCCAACGAACCGCCTGCAGGCCATTGTCCAGGGTCCAGACCCTGTCACCCGGCGTTATATCGTCGACGTTGTGCGTACCCTGGGCAGTTTCAATCATGGTGCCGGGACCAAAGCAGGCGATGAAACTGTTATAACCTGAATCACCAGTGTTTGACCCGTCGGTCTTTACATAAGACACGCCATCCTCAAGCGGGATATCCGGGCTGAAGCCCCAGACATCGCCCGTCACGCCACCTTGCGAAAACACGGTGAGGGTGATCTCCGGGCCAGTCGGGTCGCCGTTAACATCAAGCGCGCGCACAAAAATCAGCGATTCCGCCTCGACCTCTGCGCCGGTGGCGACAATGCCGCCACCATCGGTGATAACATGGTTGGCCTCGTCGTCATCGTCGAATGTGTCACTGCTGCCGCCGGTATCATCCAGGGTCACAGTGGTGCCGCCGCCACCGGTATAGGTAAAGATCGTACCGTTGGGTGTGTCGGAATTGTTGATGATCGGGTTGCCGACAATCGCCCCGCTCGAGCTTGAATCGACCACCAGATTTGTGCTGTCGAGCACGAAAAAACTGCGAATTGCCATTTGAAATGCCTGTAAGAAGTGAACCCTACTTTAGTGATGACATCAAATAGTGACCTGAATCGAAACAGCGCGCATTATAACAGGGTCAGTTCGCGTTAAATTATTGCGAACCAGCCCCGATATTGAATCAATTTTCTTTGGCCTGAGGGGAACAAAGACCCCGACCTGCCGGAATTGTTAAGATCAGAATCTTCGTACTGATTCTACTGGCTGCAGCTTCCAACCAGCTCTTCGTATTGTTGGGTGATCCAACCCAATGCCTCTACCGGGTTTTGCTGTTCAATCTGACCAGTCATCCGGGAAAACACCTGCGCCGAGCGGCTTTCGTCGACCATGGTAAAGCTTTGCCCGGTAATAACCGTGTCATAAACAAAGAACGCAATCGCCACCAACAGGACGCCGCGCGCCACGCCGAACAGGAACCCAAACCCCTGATCCAGACCGCCAAGTGCGCTCCGCTGCACCAGCGAGGAAAACAGCGGCGTAAAGAACGAAACTACAATGAGTGCCAGGGCAAATACCGCAGCAAAGGCTGTGATGATGCTCAACTCGCAACTGTCGGCGATGAAATCGCCCAGCATCGGCACCTCTTTGATCAGCGGTTCGACTTGCGGTGCAAATATAAAACCAAGGATCGCCGCGGCAATCCAGCCGACGATCGACATGATTTCGCGCACCACGCCGCGTGAATATGCCAGCAGCGCCGAAATAACGATGATAAGGGCCACGGCCCCGTCGATAATGGTAAAACCTTCCATGTGCCTCGCCTGCTTTCCTTTGTGCGCTACCTTAACCGGCTCCGAAGTGATCGCCAATAAATCCTGTCAAATCACTGGCCTGCGTCAGCGTCATACCGCCATTTGTGCCCGATTTGCCACCAGCCCGACCATTGTCAGGCGCGATGGCACGGGTGAAACCAAGTTTTTGCGCCTCTTTCAAGCGGTTTTCTGTCTGTGGTGCCGGTCGCAACGCCCCAGACAGGCTGATTTCCCCGAAAATCACGGTTTCTGCCGGCAGTGCGACATCTTCCCGGGCACTCAGCAAAGCCGCCGCAACCGCCAGATCAGCCGCCGGTTCGCTGATTTTCAACCCGCCTGCGACGTTCAGATAAACATCCAGCCCGGTGAACGGGATGCCACAGCGCGCTTCTAACACGGCCAGAATCATCGCCAGCCGCCCGCCGTCCCAGCCAATAACGCTGCGCCGGGGCTGGGCGTGCGGGGTGGGGGCGACCAGCGCCTGCAATTCAACCAACAGGGGGCGCGTGCCTTCAATGCCGGCAAACACCACCGATCCGGGGCTGGGGGTGCCGCGTTCCGACAAGAACAACGCCGAGGGGTTCTTGACCTCGGCCAAGCCACGCCCGGTCATTTCAAACACGCCAATCTCGTCCGCCGGGCCAAAGCGGTTTTTGACGGCCCTCAGGATGCGGAACTGATGGCCCCGCTCGCCCTCAAAATACAGTACCGTGTCGACCATATGTTCGACCACGCGCGGCCCGGCGATCTGGCCGTCTTTGGTGACATGACCCACAAGGATAACCGAAACACCGCGTCGTTTGGCAAAACTTGTCAGTTCATGTGCGGCGGCGCGCACCTGTGAAACCGACCCCGGCGCGCTTTCGACATTATCGGCCCACATGGTTTGGATGGAATCGATGACCACCAGATCGGGGCGTTCACTTTCCAGCGTGGTCAGGATGTCACGCAGGTTGGTTTCGGTCGCCAGCTTGACGGGTGCATCCGCAAGGCCAAGACGTTGTGCGCGCATCCGCACCTGTGCGGCGGCCTCTTCACCGCTGATATACAGCGTTTTCAGGCCGTTCTGGGCAAACCGCGCGGCGGCCTGCAACATCAGGGTGGACTTGCCAATACCGGGATCACCGCCAACCAGAATGGCCGAGGCCGGCACCAATCCGCCGCCCAACACCAGATCCAACTCGTCAATGCCCGAGCAGGTCCGGGGGGGTGGTGCCTCATCGGTGCTAAGGTCACTTAGAATGATCGAAGTGCCGCGTTTGGCACCCAGAGATTTTTTGGCAGGGCCGGCCGACAGCGGGACCTCTTGCTGAATGGTGTTCCATTCGCCGCAGCCATCACAGCGCCCGGACCATTTGCTGGTGGATGCGCCGCAGGATGAACAAGAGAAGGATTTGGGTTTTGCCATGGGATGCGGTGTGCCCGAATGCGGGCCGCTCCTCAAGCCCTTAAGGGCTTTCCTCGCGATTGATGCGTCCGGAGAGAAACCCCAGACCCATGCCGGTTAGGATACAGCCGGTAAACAGATAAAGCCCCCAGGCGGTTTCAATGGTGCCGACGCCGATGCCTTTGGAGAGTGTAATATAAAGCGCGATGAGGAATATATCGGCCATCGCCAGTTTGCCAAGGATATGCAGGGCGGGCAGGGTGCGTTTGTCCAGCAGATGCCATTGCACCAGGGCCATACCAATGACCTTGAGGTAGGGTGCAAAGATGGCAAGGAAAGTGACGAGCAGGGCCAGGACTATGTCGGTTTCCCATAGGGATTGCAGGCCCGTCACAACCGAGATTTCCGACAGACCAAACAGCGGCAGCAACCCGGCACGCAGCAGCGGCGCGAACCAAGCGATGGGATAGAGGATCAGGAGCGACAGGGTGGCAAGGCGGAGGATCATCATTTAACCGAGGAAAGGGCAACGAAAAACACAGCTGTAATAGCGACGGTCACGCCGCCTGAGAAAATGCGCCAGATTTTCGTATTCGGCCTCATTTGGGTAAGTACCCAATTTGCATAATACGCGCCTGGCAGGGTCCCCAAAGAAAACATGAAGAAACCCATCGTTTGGGAAATCAAAAAACCAACATAGAAACCAATTACTCCACCAATTTGAGTAACGATCAAAACCTTAATGAACGGCCATTGTTGCCGAAAAATGATGAACGAGTTTCTAGCCTGCCTCTTGTCCTTGATTGTAAACCAGAGAAAGCAAACCAGACAAGCGACGACCCATGCTGCCGGGGTTAGAGCGAAGGCGAGCCATGGTGACAGACTCATCTCACCGCCTCGATCGGCCCCTCGGCCCGTCCATGAATGAACTGATCCAGATAAGGATCGCCCGAGTTATCCATATCCGCCACCGGCCCGGTCCATTGGATCACCCCGTCATGCAGCATCGCCACATTGTCGGCAATCGCACGCACCGAAGTCATGTCGTGGGTGATAGTCATCGCCGTTGCCCCCATCTCGGTGACAATCTCGCGGATCAGGTCGTTGATTACCCCGGCCATGATCGGGTCAAGGCCAGTGGTGGGTTCGTCGAAAAAGATGATCTCGGGTTCGGCGGCAATGGCGCGGGCAAGCCCAACCCGCTTTTGCATGCCGCCCGACAGTTCGGCAGGCAATAAATCGGCCACATTTGCTTTCAACCCGACCCGGCGCAATTTCTCAATCGCAACCTCGCGCGCCTCGTCCTGTGGGCGCGCTAACGACCCGCGCAAAAGGCGGAACGCGACGTTCTGCCAGACTGGCAGTGAATCAAACAGGGCACCGCCCTGAAACAACATGCCAAACCGCGCGAGGAATGCGTCGCGGTCGCCTTTGCTCGCGTCCTTGCCGTCAACCATGATCGTGCCGGCATCCGGTTGGATCAACCCAAGGATGCATTTCAACGCCACCGATTTACCGGTGCCCGACCCACCAATGATCACCATCGAAGAGCCACGCGGAATGTGCAGATCCATGCCCTGCAACACCCGGTTATCGCCAAACGCCTTTTTCACCCCAGTCATGCGGATCATATTGAGAAAAACACCCCAGTCAGTACGAAATTGGCGGCTAATATCAGGATTGCCGCGGTCTCGACGCTGCCCTTGGTGGCGCGACCCACGCCTTGTGCGCCCCGGCCGGAATCCATGCCGTAATAACACCCCATCAAGGCCGCGATCACCCCAAACACAGCACCTTTGGCGAGCGAGGAAACCACGTCGCGAAACTCAAGAAAGTCCACAGTATTCTGCAAGTAGGCGGCGGCGTTAAAGCCCAGGTTCTGTACCGCCACGACATAGCCTCCGGCGATGCCGATGATGTCACCGACGCCCACCAGAACCGGCACGGTGATCAGCGCGGCCAATACGCGGGGGGCGACCAGGTACTTCATCGGGTGGGTCGAAAGCGTCACCAACGCGTCAATCTGTTCGGTCACCTTCATGGTGGCGATCTCGGCAGCAATCGAAGACGTGACGCGGGCGGCGATCATCAGCCCGACCAAGACGGGCCCAAGTTCGCGCACCATGCCGATGGCAACGATCTGGGGCACCACCGCTTCGGCGTTGAAACGCGCGCCACCAGCGTAGATTTGTAAGGCCAAAGCGCCGCCAGTGAACATGGCCGTCAGCCCGACCACCGGCAAGGACAACCAGCCGACATTCAACAACGCATTGGCAAATTCACGCGGGTAATAGGGCGGGCGGATCATGTGTGAAAACGCACTAAAGCCGAAGATCGCCAATCGACCCATGCGGGCCAAAGCGTACATCACCGAGCGGCCCAAGGTGGCAAGGGCAGTCAAAATCGCATTCACAGGGTTCATTCGCGGTACATCCGCGTATAGCGGCCCCCCAAAGAGGTCAGGATTTCATAGCCGATGGTGCCGGTTGCCTGGGCCAATGCGTCAACCGATTGATGCGGGCCAAGGATCGTCAGATGGGTTGGTTCCCCATGCTGCTCAGTGTCCAGATCGGTGACGTCGACCGTAATCAGGTCCATCGACACCCGCCCGACCAACGGGCAGGGAATGTCGTCGGCATAGGTAAATGCCGCACCGCCCATGGCCCGGATCAGCCCGTCGGCATAGCCGGCCGACACTGTGGCAATGCGTGAGGGACGCTGGGCGACCCAGGTGTTGCCATAGCCAACCGTCTCGCCCGGTTCCAGATCGCGTATCTGGATGACCGGTAATTCAAGGGTGACTACTGGATTGGCGTCGCTGAACGGGGCACCGCCATAAAGACCGATACCGGGGCGGGTCAGATCAAAGTGATACTCGGGCCCAAGCAGGATACCGGCGGTAGCAGACAGCGAAAGTGGCGCATTAACATCGGCCGCCATCTGTCTGAAAACGCTCAGTTGGTGTGGGTTCATCGGGTGGCGGGGTTCATCGCCGCACGCCAGATGCGACATCACCAGACTGGGCCCCTGACCGATGGCAATTTCGCGCAAAGCGGTCCATTCGGCGGGTTCCATCCCCAGCCGGTTCATGCCGGAATCAAGCTGGATACCAAACGCCCCATCCGGCAGGCTTTCCACATGGCGCAGCATCTGGTCGACCGAATTGATCATCGGCGTCAGTTCGTGCACGCCGATCAGCCCGGAATCACCGGGCATATGGCCGGCAAACACGTATATCTGTGGGCCTTTGCCCAGCAGTTTACGCAAATTCACCGCCTCATTCACCTGCGCCACAAAGAACTGACGCACGCCTGCGTGGGCCAGGGCCGGCGCCACCCGATCCACACCCAGGCCATAGGCGTCGGCTTTGACCACCGCCCCGGTTTCGCAGGCCGTCATGGCGTCCAGTGCGCGCCAGTTGGCGACGAGGGCAGCAAGGTCGATACTCAGGGTGGCACTACTCATAGGGTGTACATGGCACGCGGCGTGGTGGCGTCAAGGGGTAAAGGGATCAGGTTTATGGGCGTGATACGTGGCTTCCAGCTGACTGCGCAAAAAATCAGCGTATTTCAAGGGTTTGAAACGCGGTGACCCTGTGCCGGGCAAGGGTTCGATCACAGCATTGACGTGGGGGTCAAAGAAAAACGGGCACGAATATCGCTCTCGGCCCGAAGTATTGATCACCCGGTGCGGCGTCGACAGCAACCGGCCGTTCGACATCCGGTGCAGCATATCGCCGACATTGACCACAAAACTGCCGGGTAGCCGGGGCACATCAACCCAATCGCCTGTCGGCGTTTGCACCTGAAGCCCCCCCACGTCGTCCTGAACCAATAGTGTCAAAGCACCGAAATCGGTGTGCGGAGCAGAGCCATAGAGGTCGGCAGCACTGCCATCCAGGCGCGGAGGATAGTGCAGAAGGCGCAGCCAAGTGGTTGGGGATTGAAATGTGGACAAGACGGATAAGTCAGTAATACCAGTGGCTTGCAAGGAAATCTTCATCAGACGCAACCCAAGGATGGACATGGCATCGTGATAACCCGTCAGGGCCGCGCGGAACCCCCGTAGGTCGGGCCATAGGTTAGGACCGCTGAGGTAGACGTCGGGGTCAGCCTCCAAGTCCTCGCGCATCATCATAAAGCTGGCGGACTGGTTTGGTTTGGTGACATCGGCAAGGGTTGAGGTGACGTCGGTAGAGGTATTGATCGGGATATAGCCGCGATGGGCAGCGTTGACGGACACCTGCATCTTGTCGGCCAAGGGCAACGCGTGAAAGCGGGCAGAGGCGTCAAACACGGCGTCAATCAGGGCGGAATCAATCCCGTGGCCGGTGATATACCCAAAGCCGGTGGTGCCATAAGCCGCCAGGAATTGTTCTGCTAATTCCGCATCTTGCGCGCCAGAGCTAAGGTCGATGACCGGGATATCGGTGAACGCATTCACGGGGCGCTAAAATTCCTGATCGCCATCCTGTTGCCATGGCTGGACGAGGTTTCCAAAGCGGGTAAAGCGGCCCTCAAAGCTAAGTTCGATGGTGCCGATTGGTCCGTGGCGTTGTTTGCCAATCACCACTTCGGCCCGCCCGTGCAGTTTTTCCATCCGCTCCTGCCAGATCGCCATTTCGTCAAGTTTTTCCTCCGAAGGCTTTTCCCGCTCGGCGTAATATTCTTCGCGGTAAACGAACATCACCACATCGGCGTCCTGTTCGATCGAACCAGATTCGCGCAAATCCGACAGCTGCGGGCGTTTGTCATCGCGGTTTTCCACTTGTCGCGAAAGCTGGGACAGGGCGATCACCGGGATATCAAGTTCCTTGGCTATCGCCTTCAACCCCATGGTTATTTCGCTGATTTCGTTGACCCG
>DAOUQK010000099.1 GCA_030625695.1 Paracoccaceae bacterium
TTGGTGCGGCCGAGAAGACTCGAACTTCCACGGGTATTACCCCACAGCGACCTCAACGCTGCGCGTCTACCAATTCCGCCACGGCCGCACTGCCATAACTTGGTGGCTGGGCTATAGACGAGGCCGCAAGCCTTGTGAAGAGGGAAATGGCGTATTGATGATACTACCCGGTTCCAATTCGCATTATAGTCGACGTACCCTGTTCAATTCCGGGCCACTGGTTGGTTTGACTCAAAATTGACCTGCGCCTGCGAACCTTACGTGGTATGCACACAATCTGTACGCCCATTACATCCCATTCTCCGAGGCCCCATGACCCAAATCATCTCTGCTCTTTCCGAAGTCTCGTCACGATATAAGGCCCTGTTCGTTGATCTTTGGGGCTGCGTCCACAACGGGGTTGTTGCCTTCCCCGAGGCGGTTCTGGCCTTGCAATCCTATCGCGCTCAGGGCGGCATTGTCGTCATGCTCACCAACTCGCCCAAACCCCGCGCCGGGGTGGCCGAGCAACTGGCCGAGATTGGCGTGCCGGATGACGCCTGGGATACCATCGCCAGCTCCGGCGATTCCGCCCGGTCAGCGATGTTTCTGGGGGCCGTGGGCGATAAGGTCTGGTTCATGGGCGAAGAAGACCGCGACGGCGCGTTCTTTGAGCCGCTCAAAGTGATCGACGCGCCCCACACCATCACCCGAGTACCATTGGAACAGGCGACAGGCATCGTTTGTTGTGGCCCGTTTGATGTGACGGCAGACCCCGATGTGAACCGACCTCAGTTCCTTTACGCCAAACAGAAAGGTCTGAAACTACTCTGCGCCAATCCGGACATCGTGGTTGATCGGGGCGAGACACGGGTATGGTGTGCCGGCGCACTCGCAAGGCTTTACACCGAGATGGGCGGAGAGAGCCTGTATTTCGGTAAACCGCATCCGCCGATTTATGATCTGGCGCGGCGTCGGCTGTCTGCTTTGGGGCACGACATCCCCGATCAGGCGATCCTGGCAATTGGCGACGGGGTGCAGACGGACGTGGCCGGGGCGATGGGCGAAGACATCGATTCGCTGTTTATCACCGGCGGTTTGGCAGCAGGCGAGACCGAAACGACGCACCACCCGGACCCAGAGGCGTTAGCGGCCTATTTACAAAGGGAAAACATGTCATCCACCTTTTCGATTGGAAAGCTCAGATGAACGAATAGGGGTTGATTTTCTGCGACTGCAAAGCAATAAAGTTCCTCAACACGGACTGAATACGAATAATTGTTACCCGGCTGATTGAAATAACGAGGACACCATGTTGGATAATCTGCCCCGCGGCACCATCTGTATCGAAGACATCGAAATGGGCATGACGCGCTATCTGCGTAAGGTTGTGACGGATCAGGACATTGAAATGTTCGCGCAGATATCAACCGATCATAACCCGGTGCATCTGGACGACGACTATGCTCGCGACACGATCTTCGAAGGCCGCATTGCCCATGGGATGTTGACGGCTGGCCTGATCTCGGCGGTCATCGGCGAACAGCTTCCGGGACACGGAACCGTGTACCTTGGGCAGTCGCTGAAATTCCTCGCCCCGGTGCGTCCGGGCGATATGGTCTACGCCGAAGTCAAGGTGACTGATATCGACATGTCCCGGCGTCGGGTGAAGATGGAGTGCCATTGCGCGGTGGATGGCAAGAAGGTTCTGGTTGGTGAGGCTACGGTTCTGGCCCCAAGCCGCAAGTTCGACTGAGGGAAGGTGGGTTAAAAACCCACCCTACACCAGATTGACCCCGTCGTAGGATGGGTTTTCAACCCATCTTTGGCGCTTGAACCCGCTGCATTTCACCGCTACGCAACTTTCATGCGGATCATCAGAGACTTTCAGTTTGTAGACCTACCGGATCGTGGCGCAAGTGCGGCGATTGGGAATTTTGATGGCGTGCATTTGGGGCATCAATCAGTGATTGATCTGGCCAGAAATGTCGCCCCCGAAGCACCATTGGGTGTCATGACGTTTGAGCCACATCCGCGCGAATACTTCGCCGCCGCAGCGCCGCCATTCCGGTTGATGAGTCGTGAGGCAAGGACCAGCAGATTGGCCAAGCTTGGCGTTGAGCGACTGTATGAATTGAACTTCAACACCGCCCTGGCGGGGCTGACCCCTGAACAGTTCGCCCGCAACGTTGTGTCGAACGGTTTGGGTCTTGCCCATGTGATTGTCGGCGCCGATTTCTGTTTTGGCAAAGGGCGCGCAGGTAAGGCCGAAGATCTGGTACAGTTTGGCAAGGACATGGGCTTTGGCGTGACAATCGCCCCATTGCTGCAGGGCAGCGGCGCGACCGTATCGTCCACCGCAATCCGGCAGGCCCTAAGCAATGGCCGCCCCCGTGACGCCGCCGCTATGCTGGGCCATTGGCACCGCATCGAAGGTCAAGTGATTGGCGGCGAACAACGTGGTCGAGAGTTGGGCTTTCCCACCGCCAACATGTCCATCGACGGTCTGCACCCGCCCGCCTTTGGCGTCTACGCCGTGTTGGTTGATGTTCTGGATGGGCCGCATAAAGGCAGTTACCACGGGGCCGCCTCAATGGGTGTGCGCCCGATGTTCGGGGAAAACCGCCCCAATCTGGAAACCTTCATTTTCGATTTCTCAGGCGATCTTTATGACGCCACCCTGTCGGTCGGTCTGGTCGAATATCTGCGCCCCGAAGCCAAATTTGACGGCCTTGATGCATTGATCACCCAGATGGATGCCGATTGCGCCCGCGCTCGGGACATTCTGGCCAAGGTATGAGTGATCCGATTGAACGCGATGGCCTGACGGATCAGTTTTGGCGACGCAAACCCCTGCAAAAGCTGACCCAAAAAGAATGGGAGGCATTGTGCGATGGCTGCGGCAAATGCTGCCTCAACAAACTGGAAGACGAAGACACCGGCCATGTCGCCCTGACCCGGGTTGCCTGTCGTCTGCTGGACGATCATTCCTGCGCTTGCGCCCATTACCAGAACCGCCATCAGTTCATTCCCGACTGTATCGTCATGCGCCCCGACAACCTGGCAGATCATGCCTATTGGATGCCGACCACCTGTGCCTACCGTCTGGTGTGGGAGGGCAAGCCGCTTTATCACTGGCATCCGCTGATCTCCGGCGATCCTGAATCGGTGCATCGGGCGGGTGTCTCGGTGCGCGGCATAACGGTCAGCGAGTTTGACACCCCCGAAGAAGACTGGGAAGACTTTATCATCGAGGAGCCCATCTGATGTATTTTGCCTCTGACAATTCCGGGCCGGTGCATCCGGCCATCATGGACGCTATGGCCGAGGCCAATTCCGGCTTTGCTATGGGGTACGGCGACGACCCGCAGATGGACCAGGTCCGCGCGCGACTGCGCGACATATTCGAAGCCCCCGAGGCGGCGATTTATCTGGTGATCTCAGGGACTGCATCCAATTCACTAGCGCTGGCCACCCTGTGCAGCCCAATGCAAACGGTGTTTTGTTCACCGGTTGCGCATATCCACGAGGATGAGTGCAACGCGCCCGAGTTTTTCACCGGCGGGGCCAAGCTGACACTGGTGCCGGGGGGCGACAAGATGACGGGGGCGGCGTTGCGTACGGCCATTGCTGCCGAGGAAACCCGCGGCGTGCATGGGCCCCAACGCGGGCCGGTGTCGATCTCTCAGGTGACCGAGCGGGGTGGGGTTTATTCGATACAGGAATTGCAGGAACTGACCGAAGTGGCCCGCGAATTTGACCTGCCGGTGCATATGGACGGCGCGCGCTTTGCCAACGCTCTGGTAACACTGAACCAAAGCCCGGCGGAAATGACCTGGAAAATCGGCGTTGATGCCCTGTCGTTTGGGGGTACCAAAAATGGCTGTATGGGGGTCGAGGCGGTGATCTTCTTCGATCCCTCCAAGGCCTGGGAATTTGAACTTCGGCGCAAACGGGCGGCGCATTTACTGTCCAAACACCGGTATCTGTCGGCGCAGATGCTTGCCTATCTCGAAAATGATCTGTGGCTGAATACGGCGCGCGCGGCCAATGATAACTGCACACGACTGGCGCAAGGGTTACGCAAGGCGGGGGCAGAATTCCAACATGAACCACAGGCGAATATCATCTTTGCCACCCTACCCCGCCGGGTTCACCAGCGTCTGCACGAGGCCGGTGCAGTCTATCATCTGCTGGACGGGGGGCTGGACGGCGATCCATCGCAAATGCTGCCCTTTCGTCTGGTCTGCGACTGGTCCATTTCCGACGATTTGATCGACCAGTTTCTCGGGCTGTTGACTTAACCTGCGAGAACGCCCGATAGGGCGGAAGAGCAGCCACGCAACACGCGCAGGCCGCTCATCAAGCCTTGCGGCTTTCTTCGCAGCTTCACTCTGGAGCGCGCTCAAACAGAACGGCTAAGACCGTTGCCGCTTCTTTTGGATGCGATATTGGCAGCATATGCCCCGCCCCGTCTATCACCACGTTCTCGGCGTTCGGCAAACGGCGCGCCAGCCCGTCGTTCACAGCCCCAATCACCGCATGGGTTTCACTGCCCCGCAACAGCAGGCATGGGGTTTGCAGCCGATCCAGGACACCGGGCGCAAGCATCCCTGCCAAATCGTCATAGATCGCGTCGCGGCAGGCCGGCACCACATGGATGGCCCTTGTCATCGCCGCCCGCAAAACTTCCGGCAGGTCAGGCCAGCGCGGCCCGCCGTTACTCCACATCCGGTTGAACAGACGCGCGCCAAGGGCTGCGTCGCCCTGCATAAGCGCGTTGGCAAAGGGACCTGCGTCTGCATCATGATCCGCCAACAGGTCAGGCGCGTCCTGTATCGCCACCGCAAAAAATACCGGTTCGATCAGGGTCAGGCTGCGCACCTTTTCAGGGTGCGCCACCGCCAGTCGCAACGCGACTGTTGCGCCAAAGGAATGGCCGATCAGGTCCATGCCCGGCTCCAGCAAATGCTCAACCGCTGCGACCATCCGATCCTGGAAATCCCCTTGCCCATCCCAATCCGGGCTACGTCCGTGCGACAGCATATCGGGTGCTACAAAAGTCGCGTCGCTCAAACCCGCGGCAAGGCCTCGCCAGGCACCGGAGTGCGCCAACGTGCAATGCAGCGCCAGAACGCGGCGCGCACCGTCGCCAATGGTGCGAACAAAAACCGGTTGGGGCACTGGTTGTGTCACTTCGCTCATTCGGCTTGCCCGGCTAGACAAGTCTCAAGATCCTCCAGCCGGTCTTGACCCCAGAACCGCTGACCGTCCCCGGTGATATAGAACGGAGAGCCAAACACGCCACGCGAAACCGCCTCTTCCAGATTGGCCGCGTAAGTTTCAGCACCAACCAGTAAACCACTGTCAGCCAAGTCCGGGTCAAACCCAGCCGCCTCCAGACCGTCCCGGACCACGCCATCATCGGCGATATCCTTTTCCTCTGCCCAACACGCGCGCAAAAACCCCTGCACCAACCCGCCAAGATCACCACCACCGGCATTTTGCGCGGCAATAATCGCGTAAGATGACGGCGCGGCATTGGTTGGCCAGTGCGCCGGCGCAATGTTCAGCGGCAGGCCCCGTTTGGCCGAGTGTCGCACCAGTTCCTGAAGCCGGTATTCCTGACGCGAGGCATGGCGATCCTTGGGCGGGGTGCCACCAGTACGGGGAAACAACGCCATAATATCGAACGGTTTGTAGACGATCCGCGCGCCATGGCGCGCGGCGGCCTGTTCCAACCCATCACCAGCAAGGTAAGTAAAAGGTGAAAGAGTCGAAAAATAATAGTCAATATCAGCCATCTTCGATTTCTCCTGCGAAGTGTTCTATGCGGCAACGTAATGCCATGCTAAGCGGTGTCAACATCGCGAATCTGCCACATCGCATATGCCACTGAGGATAACAGCTCATGCCTACACGCACCGAACCCAAGCTTATTTCAGGAAACGCCAACCGACCACTTGCCAAAGCCATCACCAGACGGATGAGCATGCACCGAGGCGTGCGCATCGACCCGGTGGATGCAAGGGTTGAACGCTTCAACGACGGTGAGATTTTCGTCGAAGTCTACGAAAATGTTCGCGGCGAGGATATGTTCATCCTTCAGCCCACGTCGAACCCGGCCAATGACAATCTGATGGAACTGCTGATCATGGCCGACGCACTGCGGCGGTCTTCGGCGGCGCGAATTACTGCCGTTCTGCCCTATTTCGGTTATGCTCGTCAGGACCGTCGCACCAAGGCACGCACGCCCATTTCGGCCAAACTGGTGGCCAATATGATCGTCGAAGCCGGGATTGAACGGGTTCTGACGATGGACCTGCACGCAGCACAAATTCAGGGGTTCTTTGATATCCCGGTTGATAACCTTTATGCTTCGCCGCTGTTCGCGCTGGATATCCGCGCCCAGTTCAAAGACCGGATGGATGAACTGATGGTTGTCTCGCCTGACGTCGGCGGGGTTGCACGGGCGCGTGAGTTGGCAAAACGGATCAGTTCACCCTTGGCAATTGTCGATAAACGCCGCGAAAACCCCGGGGAAATTGCGGAAATGACGGTGATTGGCGATGTGAAGGACAAGACCTGCATCATCATCGACGACATGGTCGATACAGCCGGGACCCTGTGCAAAGCTGCCGAAGTTCTGCTGGATAACGGTGCAAAAGAGGTGCACGCCTATATCACCCACGGCGTCATGAGCGGACCTGCGGTCGAACGGATCACCAATTCGGTAATGAAATCGCTGGTACTGACCGATTCCATTCGCCCGACCGAGCCGGTCAAACTGGCCACGAATATTCGCATCGTGCCCACAGCACCAATGTTCGCCCAGGCCATTCTGAACATCTGGCACGGCACGTCCGTATCATCCCTGTTCGATGACGCGACCCTGTCGCCGATTTACGAATCACTTTACGCGGCAGAGTAGTCCCAGAAAGCTCGGACACTAACTCCTGGCAGGCTTCTGTAGGGTGGGGTTCCACCCACCGACCCTCCCGTCAAGGTGTAGGGTGTGCTTCAGCGCACCTTTACCTCATCCCGACATGGCCTCGACCCTGACGGCAGAATACTTGAACTCGGGAATTTTCCCAAACGGATCCAACGCCGCATTGGTCAGCAAATTGGCCGCAGCCTCAACATAGGCAAACGGCAGGAACACGTTGTCGGCTGAAATTGCCCGATCCGCCCGCACCATGATCGAAATACTGCCACGCCGGGTGCGCAATCGAATGGTGTCACCCGGCTCAACCCCCATGCGCCGCAGGGTGGCCGGATGCATCGAACAATTGGCTTCAGGCTCCACCGCGTCCAACACCCTGGTCCGCCGGGTCATCGACCCGGTGTGCCAATGTTCAAGCTGCCGACCGGTGATCAGCACAAAAGGAAACTCAGCGTCGGGGACCTCATCCGGCGCAATGACATGGGCCGGGGTGAACAGTGCGCGCCCATCGTCGCGCGGAAACCCATCACCAAACACAATCGCCTGCCCCGGATCGTCGGGCGACAGCGACGGATAAGTAACCGCCGCCTGTTCCAACCGTTCCCAGGTAATGTTGTCCAGCGACCCCATGTTCAGCTTCATCTCGTCAAACACCTGTTTGGGGTGGGTATAGTCCCACTCCAACCCCAGCCGCTTGGCGAATTCCGTCTCGATCCACCAATCCTCGCGCGCCTCCCCCGGCGGTGAAACGGCACGTCGTCCCATCTGCACCTGACGGTTGGTATTGGTAACAGTGCCGGTCTTTTCCGCCCAGGCCGAAGCGGGCAGGATCACATCAGCGTAATTGGCGGTTTCAGTCAGAAAGATGTCCTGCACCACCAGATGGTCAAGCTTGGCCAATGCCGCACGGGCGTGGCTCACATCCGGGTCCGACATGGCCGGATTTTCACCCAGAATATACATGCCCCTGATCTGATCCGCATGGATCGCCTCGATCATTTCAACCACCGTCAGCCCCTTTTCGGCGCTGAAATCACCACTGCCCCAGACCGAGGTAAAGGCCCCCCGGATCGTCGCATCGGTAACCGTCTGATAATCCGGCAGGAACATCGGGATCAACCCGGCATCAGACGCGCCCTGTACGTTGTTCTGTCCCCGCAGCGGGTGCAACCCGGTGCCCGGACGGCCAACATTACCGGTCATCAACGCCAAGGAAATCAGGCAACGGGCGTTGTCCGTACCATGGATATGCTGGGAAATCCCCATACCCCAAAAGATCATGCCCGCGCGACCAGCGGCAAACGTACGCGCCACATCACGCAATTGTTCGGGTTCAACGCCGCAAACCGGCCCCATCTTTTCAGGGCTGTAATCAGCCAGATGCGCCTTCATCGCCGGCCAGTTTTCAGTGAACCGGTCGATATAGCCCTGATCGTACAGCCCCTCTTCAACAATCACATGCATGATCGCGTTCAGCATCGACACATCGCCGCCGGGTTTGAACTGCACCCGGTGGGTGGCAAACCGCCCCAGGTCAACACCGCGCGGATCCATGACAATCAACTTGCCGCCGCGTTTCACAAATTGTTTGAAAAACGTCGCCGCAACCGGATGATTTTCAACTGGATTACAGCCAATGACAATCGCCACATCAGCGTTCTCGATCTGGTTGAAGGTGGCAGTAACCGCACCGGACCCAACATTCTCCAGCAAGGCCACCACCGACGATGCATGGCACAGCCGCGTACAATGATCGACGTTGTTATGGCCAAACCCCTGCCGGATCAGCTTTTGAAACAGATAGGCCTCTTCGTTCGAACATTTGGCCGAACCAAGCCCCGCCACACGCGTACCCGTGTCATCCCGCAATCGCGCCAATCCACCGGCGGCGGCGTCCAGCGCCTCGTCCCAGGTGGCTTCGCGAAAATGCGTCAACGGGTTGGCCGGATCGACGTTCAGCCCCTTGGCCGGGGCGTCATCACGCCGGATCAGCGGCTTGGTCAAACGGTGCGGGTGATCGACATAGTCGAACCCAAACCGGCCTTTGACGCACAGGCGGTTCTCGTTTGAGGGCCCGTTCAGACCCTCGACCGATTTGATCCGCCCGTCCTTGACCTTGAAACTAAGCTGACAACCAACGCCGCAAAATGGACAGATACTGGCAACTTCCCGGTCGAAATCCTTACTGTCCCCGGCCTGATCCTCGTCCAGAACCGTGGCGGGCATCAACGCGCCCGTAGGGCAGGCCTGCACGCATTCGCCACAGGCCACACAGGTGCTGGCCCCCATCGGATCATTGATGTCAAAGGTAATCTCAGCGCTCCGCCCTCGCGACGATAGACCGATAACATCATTGACCTGCACATCGCGACAGGCCCGCACACACAAGGAGCACTGGATGCAAGCATCAAGATTGACCCGCATCGCCACATGGCTGGCGTCCAGTATCGGCACAAACATCTCGTCAAGCCGGGGAAACCGGCTTTCCTCGACGTTTACCGCCTGCGCCATATCCGCAAAATGTGAACTGGCGTCATGCGGCATTTCGGGCTGGTCCGTGACCAGCAATTCAATCACCATGGCGCGGGCTTTGGTGGCGCGCTCAGAGGTGGTCAAAACCACCATCCCGTCAGTGGCGGCACGCACGCAAGAGGCCGCCAGCACTCGCTCACCTTCGATCTCAACTACGCAAGCGCGGCAATTGCCATCCGGCTGATAACCCGGTGACGGCTTGTGACACAAATGCGGAATGATCAATCCGCGCCCGTGTGCGGCCTCCCAGATGGTCATGCCTTGGGGGATTGTTACATCTTCGCCGTCCAGCGAAAATGTAACGGTCTCTATCTGGTTCCCATCAGGCATGTCTGTCTCCATTGTCTGTCGATATCCGTAGGGCGGGGTTCACCCCGCCGGCCGCCAAAAGTTATATCTCGTCGCTAAAATGTTGCATCACCAACCGGATCGGGTTCGGCGCCGCCTGCCCCAACCCGCAGATCGACGCATCACCCATCACGTCACACAACTCATTCAGCAATCCCTGATCCCAGCGTTCTGCCGTCATCAGCTTTACCGCCTTTTCACAGCCAACCCGACACGGCGTACACTGACCGCAACTCTCATCCTCAAAGAACCGCAGCATGTTCAACGCCGCATCGCGCGCACGGTCTTGATCCGACAGGACCACCACCGCCGCCGAGCCAATGAATGTCCCCAACGGCTGCAAAGTATCAAAATCCAACGCCACGTCGTCAATTGACGCAGGCAACAGCCCCGACGACGGCCCCCCCGGTTGGTAGGCTTTGAACACATGGCCTTTGGCCATGCCCCCGGCCGCCGCGATCACGTCCAATATGGTTGACCCCGCAGGCAACAGGTAAACACCCGGTTTGGCCACCCGTCCCGACACCGAATAAGACCGCAACCCTTTGCGACCGTTCAGTTCCGTGGCGTTCAATACCTCCGGCCCTTCACGGCAAACCCGGGCGATCCAGTGCAATGTCTCGACGTTATGCACCAAAGTCGGCTGGCCGAATATCCCCACCGACGCCACATAAGGCGGGCGATGACGCGGCAACCCACGCTTGCCTTCGATACTTTCGATCATCGCGCTTTCTTCACCGCAGATATAGGCCCCGGCCCCGCGACGCAGGTCGATATAGCCGGGGGCGACA
>DAOUQK010000258.1 GCA_030625695.1 Paracoccaceae bacterium
ACCACCAGCAGAGCGCCCAAAGTGATTGCGCCGATCGACAAAACCGTGCGCTGAACCCTTGCTTCGGTCTCGGCCCTTGCCGTTGCGGTGCTTTTTATAACGTCGTCGATGAAAACCCCGGTGCCGACCGCCCAACGCCAATCCTGCAAACCAATCACATAAGTTACCATTTGCGCCACTTCACCTGTCGATGGCTTGACCCATTCATAACTGTGATAGCCGCCCCCGAACCGGGCAATCGAAATCAGTTCGGACACAATCGGTGTGCCTTCGGAATCACTCAGGTCCATCCAATTGCTGTTGATCAACTCGGTCCGGCGCGGGCTGACCAGATTATTGCCTTCATAATCATATACAAAGAAATATCCGTCCGGCCCATAGATCATCGTCGACAAAACCTGTGTGACCAGCAGTTTCGCATGCTCATCATCGGGACCGGCGCGACCATAAATGTTCAAAACTGCATTGCGCGCAAGGCTCAGGTAATTTTTAAGCTCCGCCTTTTTGGCGGCAATCAACTGCTGCTCTAACGCCGCAATCTCACGTTCCGCAAGTGCACGGGACTGGCCCGCCACCAGCACGGAAATCGCCGCCACCACCAGCACAAGCGGCAGGGTGGCCAGCAGGAACAGCTTTTGGCCGTAACTGAGGCTGAACTTGTCAGAAACCCTTTCGAGCAGGCGGCGCATAAGCGAATCTGTGTCCTTGGTTGGATTTTCGAATCACAAGATGGGCTGTTGCGACGATGGCGTCAAATCGTACGGTAGCCTTGGAGGCTTGCCCTGTTTCGCGCGAATGTGACAACAATTCACACCCTTCTACGTAGTAATTGGTATTCCCCACGCCCGGTTCCCCGGCTAATGTCTGGCCACTACCACAGACCCGCCCAGCGGCCATCAAGGCCTGCGGGCATCCATATCATGGGGAGAACACAATATGGATCGTCGCTCATTTTTGAGAACAACAGCCCTTGGGGGCGGTGCAGCCGCCGCAACAACATTGGCGGCACCCGCCTATGCACAAGGCAAACGCAAACTGACGATGGTATCGTCCTGGGGCCGTGGGCTTGCCGGGGTTGGTGACGCGGCAGAGCACGTGGCCGCAGCCATCAACGACATGTCCGATGGCTCACTGACTATCGAATACAAAGCCGCCGGCGAACTGGTTGGCGCATTCGAAGTATTTGACGCGGTGACCTCTGGTCAGGCGGATATGTATCACGCCGCTGACTATTACTTTGTCAGCCAGCATCCTGGTTTTGCGTTCTTCACTGGTGTGCCTTACGGCATGACAGCGACCGAGATGCACAACTGGTATTATCACGGCACGGGTCGTGCGCATCACGATTCCCTGGGCGAAATCTTTGGCTTGAAATCGTTCCTGGCGGGTAACACCGGCACCCAGGCCGGTGGTTGGTTCCGCAAGGAAATCAATGGTCCTGAAGACTTCAACGGTCTCAAGTTCCGTATGCCGGGTCTTGGCGGCAAAGCGCTGGGGCACCTCGGTGCATCCATTCAGAACCTTCCTGGTTCCGAAGTTTATCAGGCGCTGGCATCCGGTGCGATTGACGGGACCGAGTGGATTGGCCCCTGGGCCGACGAAAAGGCTGGTTTCCAGGAGATCACCAAGTTCTTCTATACCGCTGGTTTCCACGAGCCTGCGGCCGGTTTGTCGCTGGCGACCAACCTTGATGTGTTCAACAGCCTCACACCTGCGCAGCAGAAGATCATCGAAGCTGCTTCGGGCTATACCAACAGCTGGTCGCTTAGCCAGTACCTGAACAATAACGGTGCGGCACTTGAACGTCTGAAGGCCGGTGGCGTGAAAGTTCTGGAATTCCCTGACAGCGTTTGGGATGCCTTTGGCGGTGCCTCGCAGAAAGTCTATGACGAATTCATGGGCGACGATCTGTTTAAGGCAATCTTTGACGATTATTCCAAGTCCATGCGTGAAAGCTCGGGCTGGCTCTCGGTTTCGACCGGGGCCTATACCGCCCAACGTGACCGTGTGATGGGTTAATCCTGACACGACTAAAATAGGGTCCGGGCCTGGCATCTTGAATGTCGGGCCCGACTTTCTGAAATGAAGATCAAAAAGCCGGACAACCGGCTATAAGGGGGGGTACAATGCTTGACGGCATTGTCTGGTTTTTCCAGAATATAGTACTGGCGTTTGTGAATGTCGCCAACGCACTGACCCAACCGCAACTATGGCTCGACTGGTCCGACAAACAGGCGATCATGCGGTTCATTTATTACGGCGGCAGTTCCGAGTTCTTCTTTGTCGTGTTCACGACGTTTCTGGTTTTTACCGCCATCGGCATGTGGAAAAATTCCGTGATGTGGGGCGCCGTCCGGGTGCTTGAAGGGTTTGCCAATACGGTTGGGCGGACGTTTGCCTGGGCCGGATTGCTGATGGTGCTGCAACAGATCATCATCGTCTTCATGCAGCGGATATTTGTTGCGGCCTCGATTTCCATCGGCATCGGCACGCCGCTGACATTTGATGTGTCCTGGTGGGCGGAGGAACTGAAACTCTATAACGCTTTGGTTGTAACCCTTTGTGCCACCTATACATTTGTACAGGGCGGGCATGTGCGGGTGGACCTGATTTATGCCGGTGTTAAATTCCGCACCAAGCGGATAATTGACATGTTCGGCTCGATAGTCTTCATGATGCCCACAGCCGTTCTGATCTGGATGTACGGATGGTTCTTCATGTGGCGACACCTGATCGTGCCAAAACCGTCGGCCTCGGATGCGCTGGACCGGTTATTGATGAAATCCCGCGCGTTGCGCTGGAACGTCGAAACCATCGGTTTTTCGCCGAACGGCTTTAATGGCTATTTCCTGTTCAAGATCCTGTTGGTGTCATATGCCGCAATGGTGTTCCTGCACGCCATCGCGTTCTTTTTCCGGTCCTATCTGGAATGGAAAGAAGGGCCTGAAAGCGAAGGAAAATACCTCGACAAGGACAGCCTTGGCGAGGGTGAAGAAGCCTATGAAGGCACTCATTAACTTTAAGGACTTCACTCATGTTTTTCGGTCTTGATGGCGTCGAAGTAAGCCTGATCATCGTTTTATTCTGCCTGTTTGGTGGAATCCTCTCGGGGTTTCCGGTGGCCTTTGCCATCGGCGGGGCCGGGATCATTTCCTTTGGCATCATTGCCGCACTCAACAGCGCCGGGATCCTTATCCACCACGCGATTGACACCTCGTCTGACGCCTTTCAGGCTGTCATCAGCAGTGGCATCCACCGCGATACCATTTCGATATTCCGATACCCCGACCTGCCATTGCTGGCCGAACCGGTTTTTCCAAACGGCTGGGAATACGCGATGACGCGCAATGTGTCGTTCATCGTCAACCGGATGAACGAACGGGTACTGGCCGGGGCGTCGATCGAAACATTGCTGGCGGTGATCATGTTCGTGATGATGGGCATCACCCTGGAGCGGTCCAAGATCGCCGATGACCTGCTGACCTCGATGGCGCGGGTGTTTGGCCCGATGCCGGGCGGTCTGGCCGTATCTGTGGTTGTTGTTGGGGCGTTTCTGGCCGCGTCGACCGGAATTGTTGGCGCCACTGTTGTGACCATGGGCCTGTTGGCCCTGCCGACCATGTTGCGCAATAATTACTCGCCCGAGCTGGCCACCGGGGTGATTGCCGCGTCGGGCACCTTGGGGCAGATCATTCCACCGTCAATTGTTATCGTCCTGCTGGGCACGCTGGCGGGCGACCTTTATTCCAACGCTCAGGAAGCACGCGCCAGTACCGCAGGCTGTTCAGATGCGTTGACCTATCTGGGTAAACCGGCGGTGATTTCGGTGGGGACGCTGTTTCAGGCGGCCTTGTTGCCAGGGATCATGCTGGCGTTGTTGTATGCGCTTTACGCCTTTGGTTATGCGGTGCTGAATCCAAGCAAGGCCCCTGCGGTGCCGTCCACCGGGACGTCAGGCGAACCGATCACCAAAAGTGAAGGGCTGACATGGTTCCTGATAGCGCCGGTGGCGATCATCGCCGGGGCGATCATGCTGGGTAATCTTAATTTGGTCGGCTCGCAGAACACTGTGGTTTCAAGCTATTCTGACACCGGCACCGGCGCGTCGCTTCGTACAGATGTGTCCGAGCAATGCCAGGTCTCGATGATCAAACTGCATGGGCAAGAAGCCTGGGATGTGGCCGTGGCCGAGCAGGACAAAATCGCCTCGGCTGGCGGTGTGACGCAAAGTACAAAATTGACAGATGACGAATTTGCCGCCGCCAAAGTCGCCAAGATCGCCGGCGCCGCACCCATCGGCACCGGCATCACCGTGCTGATGGTGCTGTTGGGACTGACCCTGGCCTTTGCCCGGGGTATTTCGCCGTCGTCCGATCCCAAGCCGCTGATATTAGGGGCAATCGGTCTGTTGTTGGTGGCAATGGTGGATGTGGTGCTGATCAGCCCGGTCACGTCGCCGGGGGTAAGTGTGTTGCTGTGGGCAGCGCCGTTCTTGCTGGCCCTGTGGGGCGCGCGCGAAGCGGTTGTGCGCCTGTCGCGTAATGAGTTGATCCGGGTGGTGTTCCCGCCACTGGTGTTGATCGTCGCCGTTCTGGGGTCAATCCTTGGCGGTATCACCAACCCGACTCCGGCGGCAGCGCTGGGGGCAGGCGGGGCAATCATGCTGGCGGCGTTCCGCAAGCTGCGCGACACGGGTGGCAACGGCAAGATCATCCTGATGTCGGCCTTTGCCATTGTTATCTGTATTCTGATCGGGGTGAACTTTGACCTCAGGATTAACAAAGAGGTGGTCGGTTTTGAAAACTGGGTGGCGTTTTTGGTGGCCTATGCGGCGTATCTTTTCGCGCTGTTCGGATTATTCTATGGCTGCTGGGTCTTGTTCAAAACCAACGTCCTAAGTCCGGTTGTGCGCGAAACGGCCAAGGTGACGTCGATGGTGTTCACCATTCTGATTGGCTCACAATTGCTTAACCTGGTGGTGATTTCCTTTGGCGGTGAACATTATATCCAACAGTTCCTGAGATCGTTCGACAATGAGCTGACAGTATTCCTGATCGTCATGCTGGTGCTGTTCGTACTGGGGTTTGTGCTCGATTTCCTTGAAATCATCTATATCGTCATCCCGATTGTCGGTCCGGTGATCTATGGCGGATCGTTTGACCCGAAATGGGTGACGATCATGATAGCGGTGAACCTGCAAACCTCATTTCTGACGCCGCCCTTTGGATTCGCGCTGTTCTACTTGCGCGGGGTAGCCCCGCCATCGGTGACAACGGCGCACATCTATCGTGGCATCATCCCGTTTGTGATGATCCAGGTGGGTGCATTGATGTTGCTGTGGTTCTTCCCGGTGATCGTCACTATCGTCCCGGCGTTGATCCCGAACT
>DAOUQK010000229.1 GCA_030625695.1 Paracoccaceae bacterium
CTGCATGCAATGAAGGTCGGGCGGGTGATCGCAAGGCCATTCCTTGGCAACGCAACGGATGGGTTTGCCCGCACCATCAACCGGCGCGATTATGCCATCGACCCACCGGCACCGGTTCTGACCAATTGGGTGCAAAACGCAGGGCGCCGGGTGTACGCCATCGGCAAGATTGGTGATATCTTCTCAATGCAAGGCATTGACGAGGTGCGAAAAGGCGATGACGCCACCCTGATGCGCCACCTTGATGATCTGGTTGAAACGGCAGATGACGGCAGCCTGACCTTCGCCAACTTCGTCGAATTCGACAGCCTTTATGGCCATCGCCGTGACATTTCCGGCTATGCCCGCGCCTTAGAGACTTTCGACGTGGCGCTTGGCCCAATCCTGAACAAGCTGCGCGCGGATGACATCATGATCCTGACGGCAGACCACGGCAATGACCCTAGCTGGCCGGGCACGGATCACACCCGCGAACGGGTGCCGGTACTGGTGGCCGGGAAAGGTGGCGGTGAACTTGGGCAGGTCGCGTTTGTCGACGTCGCCGCAAGCATCGCCGCGCACCTTGGTGTGCCTGCGCAAGGACCGGGCTGTAGTTTTTTCTGAACACTGAGTCGGGGCGGGGGTTGCGGGCAGGCCGCGTGTGACCCAAAAGGGAGCCACGCATTTCAACTCTGGGAGCCCTGCCATGTCCAAGCATCTGACAATCGTCGATCATCCGCTGGTTCAACATAAACTGTCGTTGATGCGCGAAATGGAAACGCCGACAGCGGTGTTCCGTCAATTGCTGCACGAGCTGACGCTGTTATTGGCCTATGAGATCACCCGCGAAATGCCGATGACCACCAAACCCATCGAGACACCGATGGAAATGATGGAGGCACCGACCCTGGCCGGGCGCAAACTGGCGCTGGTGTCGATCCTGCGGGCCGGCAACGGCATGCTTGACGGTGTGTTGGAACTGATCCCGCTGGCGCGGGTCGGGTTTGTCGGGCTTTACCGGGATGAAAAGACGCTGAAACCAGTGCAATATTACTTCAAAGTCCCCGACCGGCTGGATGAACGGCTGGTGATTACCGTGGACCCGATGCTGGCCACCGGTAATTCGTCTGTGGCAGCGATTGATCTGCTGAAAGGGGCCGGGGCCACCAACATCCGGTTCTTGTGTCTTCTGGCCGCCCCCGAAGGCGTCGCGCGGATGAAAGAGGCGCATCCGGATGTGCCAATTGTCACCGCAGCCCTTGATAGGGGACTGAACGAAAAGGGCTATATCATGCCCGGTTTGGGCGATGCCGGGGATCGGATGTTCGGGACGAAATAACCTGTATCATTGCTTTACTCGACTCAGGTTTTAGGCCATTCTGCGTCCATATGTTGTGGGGGCAGTGATGAGAATAACAAGAGTTATTGCAGTTGGCATTATGTTGAGTGCGCTTGGAATGGGCGCGCTTAACGCGCAGACCTTGCGTAAATCGGCCCCTCCGGCGGAATTTCCACCGGCGTCCTACAAGGGCAAGCAATATGTCGACAGTCGCGGTTGCATCTATATCCGGGCAGGAATTGACGGCAATGTGAACTGGGTGCCAAGAGTGTCGCGCAGCCGCAAACAGGTTTGCGGGTACAAGCCGACCGGCGTGGCAGGGGCAAGGCCAACGCCAGCCCCCAAGGCGACTGTCAAGCCGGTTATCATTACCGCAACACCGGCCCCTGTCGCTACACCGGCCCCGGCGCGAGTGACTGCCAAGACCGCTCCTGCTGTTCAGCCCGTCACGGCGCGACCCGTACCAACAACAGTGGTCGCGCAGCCCAAGCCCGCCAGGGTTGTCCAGCCCGCAAGAGTTGTGAGGCGAGTGGCCCCGGTTCAAGCGCCGACCAAAGCCCCTGTTCAACCTCCTGCGGCCGCCGCTTCGGGCAACTGTTCCAATGCATCAGCCTTCAGTCAGCAGTTCATCAATAAACCAAACCGGCGTCACAAGGTGCGGTGCGGCCCACAGACCGAAGCACCGGTGACCTATGGGCGTGGCGAAGATCAGTCTTCGATTGGGGTTCCGTCCGGCACCCGGGTCGTTCAGCGTCATGTGTTTGACCGGCGTCAGAACACAACAAATGTAACAGTACCAAGTGGGTATCGGACCGTTTGGAAAGACGATCGGTTGAATCCAAACCGGGCCGAGCGGACCCTGCAGCCGGCGCAGATTGTGACCGGTGTTACGGTGCCGTCCGGATATCGACGTGTCGAGGATGCGGATGGGCAGTTGAATCCGGCACGAGGTGTCCGGTCGGCTGCGGGCAATGCCCAGACTAATCAGATATGGAGCAATACCGTGCCGCGCACTTTGTTGCAGGTCCCGACCGCCGGTCAGATTGTGACTGTTCCGGCGGGGTCTGCACGGGTGCAAGTGCAACAAACCACCGTGAAGACGACTGCGAGGACGACTGTGAGCCGGACAGCTCGTGCGGTGAACCTGACAAGCACGGCGGGTATTGCGGGGGCCAGTGTTGGTCAGACCAGTGTTGGTCAAATCGGTGGTAAACGGCTTTTCATCCGCGTCGCCACCTATGCGTCCGAAGATGATGCGCGGTCGGTGGCCAAGTCCTTGGCGCGCCGGGGGCTGCCAATGAACCTTGGGCATGTCAAATCCAGTAGCAACAAGGTTGTTCTGGCCGGGCCTTTTGCGTCAAAAACACAGGCAAATGCTGCCCTTGCCCAAGTGCATGGGGCCGGGTTTCGGAATGCCCGGTTGAACAAGTAATACCAATCCGAACAACCAGAGATTCATTGTCATCACGCGTAGGGTGGGCAGTCCTGCCCACCGCCCACCTTGATTACAAAGAAGGTGGGCAAAACTGCCCACCCTACGGGGGCTGTGGGGTCGGGGACCGGTCAATCATTAGACGGATTGGTAAAACAAGCCTCTTTCAAGCCGCCTGAATGACGCGGCTTTAACCGCCGCAGATGTTTTGCAAAGTCACCCAGTCCCGGTCAGGAAGAACTGGTTCAAGGGCGCGTCCTGCCATTGGATCTGCCTCGATCAGGCCAAGCACGCTTTCACCGGTAATATCACGGGCATAGGCGTATGGGGTTGAGGGAATCGCAGTCTGGGCGAATACGCTTAGCAATTGTTCATCCGTTAAGGCGGGCCTTGGGGCCACCAGAACTTGTTCAGCGTAGCGATCCAGGTCGGCAGGGGTAAGATCGCCCGTGGTGAGCAACCGAAATGTGGCAATTGGCCCGGCGCGTGTCAGCAGATCCTGCAACGGATCGCTTTGCGAAACCTGGACCCGTTCGGACAGGATATAGCCGGCCACGACGGCAGGGTCGTCATAATCTTCGATCAGGGCCTTGTTCAGCACGACGATGCCGCCAGGCAAATGCAAGGAAAAGCTGACCCCGGCACGCAGAACCACAAGTTTGCGAATACCAGTGCGTTCACTCAGGCGGGCCAGCACCGGTGCCGTCTGTTGTGTGATGCAGGCGGGGCCTGCGACCCGCTCAATCCGGGTCAGCAAGGCAAGGCCAATATCCTGACGCTTGGTATCCGGGACTACAAATATGGTGTGGCGGGTCAGGGCACCCGGCAGCCAGAACACCAGCAACGCCAGAACTGCGGCAATAGTTGTCAGCACGGCGAACAGCCGCAGACGTCCCGGGCGTGGACGGGCGCGTTCGATGGCTTGGTGGACTTTATTGATGGCGTCGATCATCGGCGCTTCGGCGTCGTCGATTTCCAGCGATTCGCGCGCATCGCCTTCGGGATGGTATTGCGCGGGCCTTTGGCCCGGATTGGTCCGTTCGATTGCGGCCAGCGACCAATGGGTCAGTGCCTTGCCGTTGGCATCTGATATGGTCAGGGTTGCTTCGCCGATCGACACAATGACTTCGCGACGTTGATCGTCAGGGCTTGCACGCCACAGCCCGATTGCCTCGAGCCGTTGATATTCTTTCAACGCCGTCATTTTGACCGGGTTCGCCTGTGCCAGTTATATGCTCGTTTTATGGCAATCTAGCATGCAAAGACAGGCTGCGGCAAATGATTTGCCGCACCTTGTCAGGTGTACTTCCGGTTGGGTTGTTTTGCCTAGCTGGCGGATTTCAGGCCGAGGCGACGAAAGATCGAGGCTGCCGGGCAGAAACCTGAGAATGCGGATTGCAGCATGTTGGCACCGACAAACAAAGTCAGGAACATCCAGTTGGGCGAGACAAAATAGGTCAGTGCTACTGAAAGCAGGACCATAAAGCCGGCCAAGGCCATTACTGCGCTGTTGATTGACATGTGATTCCCCTTTTGAGTTTAAATTCGTATATTCGAATGTGTTTGGTTTTGCAAGGGTGTTCCCGAAGGGAGAGAATTTGGGCCTCCGGCAGGGAGGTTGAGCCGTCTTGTAAACGCTCCGGGGGAGGGTTTCAGGCGAAAACGGGCGGAGCCCATGCAAAGACCAAAGACGAACAAGGGGTGAGTCGAGATTATGTCTGATTGGCCACTTGTTTGCGCAGTTCAAACTTTTGGATTTTGCCGGTGGAAGTTTTGGGAAGCTCCTGAAATACCACCCGTTTGGGGGTTTTGAAACCAGCCAGGGTTTTGCGGGTAAAGGCGATCAGGTCGGCGGCGTTCGTTTCAGCACCGTCTTTCAGTTCAATAAAGGCGCAGGGCACTTCGCCCCATTTGTCATCCGGAGCGGCGACGACGGCGGCCAAAAGAACATCCGGGTGCGCCATCAACACGCCTTCGACTTCGACCGAAGAGATGTTTTCGCCGCCCGAAATGATGATATCCTTGGCCCGGTCGGCGATCTGGATATAGCTGTTGCCGTGTTGCACCGCGAGGTCGCCAGTGTGGAAATAGCCACCTTGGAAGGCTTCGGCGGTGGCGGCAGGGTTTTTCAGATAACCTTTCATCACTGAATTGCCGCGCACCATGATTTCGCCCTGATCCGTGCCGTTTTTGGTGGTTTGGGTCATATCAGGGTTCAGGACGGTAATGTCGTCCATCATTGGCATGGCGATGCCCTGGCGCGATTTGACCACGGCGCGTCCGGCCTGGTCCAAACCGCCCCATTCATCTTCGTTCCACAGGCATTCGGTGACGTGGCCAAAGGTTTCGGTCAGCCCGTAAACATGGGTGACATTGAAACCCAATGCTTCGATCTTGGACAGGGTGGCAGGGGCGGGGGGGGCACCGGCGGTGAAGACTTCGACCGTGTGATCGAATGGCAGGCGGTCCGTTTCAGGCGCGTTGACGATCATGTTCAGCACAATTGGTGCGCCGCCAAAGTGGCTGGCGCGTTCAACGGCGATGGCGTCATAGATTGCGGACGCGGTGATATCGCGACAGCAGATCAGCGTGCCGCCGATCAGCGGCATCATCCAAGTGTGGTTCCAGCCGTTGCAGTGAAACAGCGGCACGATGGTCAGATACCTTGGCCGCAAAACCATGCGCCAGCTGATCACCGTGCCCATGGTCATCAGGTAGGCACCGCGATGATGATAGACCACGCCTTTTGGCCGCCCGGTGGTGCCGGAAGTATAATTCAGCGCCAGGCTTTCCCATTCGTCCTGCGGCATGATCCAGTCGAAACCATCGTCGCCACTGGCCAGCAGGTCCTCGTATTGCTGATGTCGCCCGCTGGCGGGAAAACCCGCCGCGGCGTCCGACACTTCGATGATGTCCGGGCCATTGCCGTCCATTTCAGCGATGGCCGCTTCGGCCAGATCCAGAAACTGGCTATCGACCAGCACCATCCGCGCCCCACCGTGCTCAAAGATATAGGCCACTGTGCCCACATCCAGCCGGGTGTTGATGGTGTTGAGCACTGCTCCACAGGCGGGCACGCCGAAATGCGCCTCGGCCTGAGCCGGGAGGTTGGGGATCAAAGTCGCGACAACGTCACCGGGGCGAATACCTTTGGACGCAAGCGCCGAAGCAAGGCGGGTACAACGGGCATAATATTCGGCGTATGTTTTGCGGTGGGCGCCATAGATCATCGCCTCTTCATCAGCAAACACATGCGCCGCCCGGCGCAGGTGAGACAGCGGAGTAAGGGGCACATAATTGGCCGCTGTTTTTTCCAACCCCGTTTCATCCGCCATCCAGCCCATTGATTATCTCCGTTCAAAGTCGTTGCATGTCGCTTTCAAGGCAGAGTGTGCGCCGGGA
>DAOUQK010000207.1 GCA_030625695.1 Paracoccaceae bacterium
TCAGGTGACGGTGATCGAAGGTGCCAAGGCGCTGGGCCGGGATGATCCGGAGCTGGCAGCGGTGGTGTTGGACGCCTTGCGCGAAGAAGGCGTTGAGATCGCCGAAGGGGCGATGGCGGCGAAGATAAGCGGCCACGCCGGGGCGATTGAGGTCGAAACGCAGGATGGGCGTCAATTCACCGGCACGCATTTGCTGGTGGCTTTGGGGCGTCGAACCAATGTCGATAGGCTGAACCTTGAGGCAGGGGGTATCGAGACCACTCGCGCCGGGATCAAGGTGGATGCGGGTTTGCGTACCTCTAACAAACGGGTTTACGCGATTGGCGATGTCGCTGGCGGCATGCAATTTACCCATGTCGCGGGGTACCACGCCGGGGTTATCATCCGGTCGGCGTTGTTTGGGTTGTCGTCCAAAGCCCGCGACAACCACATTCCACGCGCCACCTATTGCGACCCGGAACTGGCGCAGGTGGGGTTGACCGAAGACGAAGCGCGGCTGATTTATGGCGTAAAGCTGAGCGTGACGCGGTTTGACTACCACCACAACGACCGGGCAATTGCCGAGCGTAAGACCAAAGGGTTCATCAAGCTGATGGTGTTCAAATCCCGCCCCGTCGGCGTTTCGATTGTCGGTCATCAGGCCGGGGAATTGATTGGGTTTTGGTCCCTTGTCATCGCTAACGCCATGAAAATGGGGCAGGTGGCGGCGATGGTCGCGCCCTATCCGACCATCAGCGAGATCAATAAACGCGTTGCGGGGGCCTATTTTACCCCCGGGTTATTTGATAACCCTACGCTTAAGCGCATCGTTGGGTTGATCCAGCGATGGCTTCCTTAAGCCGGGAAAGAGCATAATGCTGAATTCGCTGTCGGGTCGGTTCCTGATCCTGACCATAGTTTTTGTGATGCTGGCCGAAGTGCTGATCTTTGTGCCTTCGGTTGCGCGTTTTCGCGAGGACTATTTGTTGGCGCGGCTAGAGCGAGGTCAGATTGCGTCTCTGGCTTTGCTGGCTGACGATATGCTGGAAACCGAACTTGAGGCCGAATTGCTGGAAACCGCTGAGGTATTCAACGTGGTGCTGCGCCGTGATGAGGTGCGTCAGTTGATGTTGTCCTCGCCGATGGTTGAACCAGTTTCCGCTACGTTTGATATGCGCAATGCGACGGCCATGACGCTAATCTCGGACGCGTTGACCCGGATGGTGACGACCGAAGATCAGACCATCCGGGTAATCGGCGCGCCGGTGCGCGAAGCCGGGTTGCTGATCGAAGTGGCGATGGCGACTGCCCCCTTGCGGGCGGCGATGATTGACTATGGCCTGCGGGTGCTTCTGCTGTCGGCGGTGATTTCGGTTTTTACCGCGCTATTATTGTTCGCCGCTGTACGCCGGTTTCTGGTGCGACCCATCAAAAGCGTGGTGGACTATATGCAGCGCTATGCCGCCGCACCCGAGGACGCGCGCAGAATCATTCAACCTTCTGCCGGGGTGACAGAGATACGCGAAGCCGAAGAGGCGTTGCAAAAGATGCAGACCGAGCTGACCCAAGCGTTGAAGCAAAAAGAGCGGTTGGCGCAACTGGGCAGTGCAGTGGCCAAGATCAGCCACGATTTGCGCAATATCCTGACCTCGGCGCAATTGTTCACTGACCGGATTGAGGCCAGCGAAGACCCGACCGTGCGCCGCCTTGCCCCCAAGCTGGTGAATTCGATCACCCGCGCGGTGAACCTTTGTGAGGGCACGCTTGCGTTTGGCCGCGCCGAGGAACCACCGCCCACGTTGACCATGTTTGCGCTGGCGGATGTGGTGGTGGATGTTATCGAAAGCGAACAGCTGGCGGCCCCTGATCAGAGTGTAGAGCTTAAGCGTGATATCCCGGCGCATCTGATGGTGCGTGCCGACCCGGAACAGATGTACCGGGTGATCCTGAACCTTGTACGCAATGCCCGTCAGGCGATTGTGGCGACCCATAAAGCTGGCGCAATCACCGTCAGTGCCAAGGAAGACGATGCGGCCTGGTGGATCATTGTCGAAGACACGGGGCCGGGCCTGCCTGCGCGTGCAAAAGAATATCTGTTCACGCCGTTTCAGGGCGGGATGAGCAAGGGTGGTTCGGGTCTTGGACTGGCAATATCGGCGGAATTGGTGCGCGGGCACGGCGGGTCGCTGGAGTTGGAAAAGACCGGGTCCGGGTGTACGCGGTTTGAAATTTGTCTACCCAAAGGCGACGGTACGCTGTAAAATCTGGCCTCATTTTGTCCCATGCGTGTGGATCCGTTTGAGGTTTGCTGAAAAATGACAATTCATCACGTTCAATCCACTAGGGTTTAGTCGGAACCCTGACGCCCCCGGATCAAGAGTTGTTCGGGGGTGTTTTACGGGTTGCAAAGGCTGTCAGCTAAAGCTACATGCCTGTTCTGAAGTGGACCGATAGCTCAGCTGGATAGAGTACCTGACTACGAATCAGGGGGTCGGGGGTTCGAATCCTCCTCGGTCCGCCACTTACCCTTCCTCGACATTCCCATGACTTCCCAAAGACTCCTTGTTTTTATGGCGTAAATGCCTATATTGGCTCCAAGGCGTTCCACGCTATTCCGGGGGGTACCGGAAAATAATGTGGGAACAATTGTGGGAACCAATTTGTCATGTCCGGGAAGCTGACGGCACAAAAAGTAAAAAATATCAAGATACCGGGCAAGTATTCTGACGGTGGCGGGATGGGGTTGTTCTTTTGGGTCAAGTCAAATGGCGGGCGATTCTGGGTTCAACGCATAGTCATCAACGGCAGACGGCGGGAAATCGGCTTAGGGGGCTATCCGGTTGTTTCATTGGCCGGGGCACGGGAACAGGCACTGGCAAACAAGCAATCCATCCGGCAGGGTGGCGACCCGCTGGCCGACAAACGCAGGGCAAAGGTATCCGTCACCTTCAAGGGGGCTGCGGAACGCTATCTTGAAACCAAACTGACCGGGTACAAGAACGCCAAGCACCGCGCCCAGTGGGGCAGCACTCTGCGCACCTATGCTTATCCAGTACTTGGCCACCTTGACGTGAACACGATTGAGCCGCGTGACGTGTTACGGGCCGTGCAACCGATATGGGAAAGCAAGACAGAAACGGCCAAGCGTGTGCGGGGGCGTATCGAAGCGGTCCTAAGTTGGGCCACCGTGGCGGGGCACAGGGCAGGCGACAACCCGGCCCGCTGGCATGGCAACCTGTCTGAGTTACTGCCCGCTCCTTCCAAGGTATCAAAAGTTCAACATCGCCCCGCCATTGCGCAGGGTGATGCCCCCCGGTGGTTCAAAGCGTTGCAGGCCCGGTCAGGTTTTGGGGCGTTGGCTTTGGAGTTTACCGCCTTGACTGGTGGTCGATCCGGTGAAGCGCGGGAAATGCAGTGGCAGCAAATCCATGTTGTCCAACCAGATGGCAGTATTGCCCCGTTGGATGCGGGAACCCATGGCGCAGGCGCAGATATGGCGGGAGCGGTGTGGATCATCCCTGCTGCTGACATGAAGGAAGGACGGGAACACCGCGTCCCTCTGTCGTCGGCAATGATTGATCTACTTCTAAGGGTGCCTCGCATGGGGGGGACTGACCTTGTGTTTCCCAGTTCAAAGCACACTCCGTTAACAGAAGCGGCGCTGGGCAACGTGATGAAGCGGCTACACGCGGCAGACGCGAAGGCAGGCGGCAAAGGCTTTGTTGATGCAATCACAGGTCGCCCGGCTGTTCCGCATGGCTTGCGCAGTACGTTCCGCGACTGGGGTGCAGAACGTGGTGTAGATCGTGACCTGATGGAACTCAGCCTGTCGCATTCTGTCGGCAGCGAAGTTGAGCGTGCCTATCGTCGGTCGGATATGCTGGAACGGCGGCGGAATGTAATGCAGGATTGGGCGAATTTTTTATTGAGGCAGGAACGGTGTGGCGAAGTAATTAGGTTGGGGGCGGGGAAATGACGGCTCCTGAATTTGCGGAGGCGCTGGGTTTTGATGTGGACGTGCATGGGTTTCGAACGTCGTTCAAGACGTGGACGCAGGAACGCACCAACACGCTGCGCGATGTGTCAGAAGCTGCTTTGGCGCATACAGTGAAAGATAAGGCCGAGGCTGCCTATGCGCGGTCGGACTTCTTTGAAAATCGGCGAAAGCTAATGGAAATTTGGGCCAGACACGCGAACGAAAAAGCTCCGTCAATAGTGAGGGTCGGTTAGTGTTCACACCCGAAGGTTATTGGTCGTTTACAGAGATACAAGAGGCCGCTTGCAGTTGGGCGAATGACCTCGTCATCGCGAGTGCTTTTCCTTCATTGATTGCCGAAACTGAAGATTTAAACGCGTGGAAAGTTGAGCAGGTGCTGCACCAAAAACTTGTCGCGGATGAGTATGTGGAAAATGCCGCGGAAGCCCGTTTTGCTCTTCAAGTCTCACAACTTTGGGTGCTTGCGAACGTCTTAGACACTTTCGATGCGGTTCTCTGCTCACCAACCGGAATGACGATGCGTTGCCCACCGCCGATTTGCGCTCATGGTGACGCTCTTGATTGGTGGACATGGCCTCTTGCCGGTCCGAAATTCGGTACTGGCGAAGCTTACGGCTACTTGGAGTATTTTCGACAAGGGACATTTAGTATTTCTGACGCCATGGCCAGGTTCTGCGTAATCGATGCTGACAGTGGTTTGATAAAACTGAAGCCTAATTCGATTAGGCTGTGCAATTTGAGCTCGTATGGGCACGGAGCAGACGAAAAGACCATTCGGACGTTTATCAATGAGCAAGTTCGACCAATTATCGGGTGGTCAATCTGTTGGAACCCAGCCGACATACCGAAGACTAAAGGCGAGATTTACACCTCTCTTGGTTTCACCGACATTAACTGGGGAGAATTTGAAAACGGAAACGTGAAGAGCCAATCCATTGCAGACTCTGGAAAGTACATTCTTGAGTGCATCGAAACCGCTTTCCCCAAAGGAAAAGGCGATACTACGTGGCCCGATGTGGAAGCAAAGGTGGGTTACTCTCGACGAAGCATCATACGTGCTTTGAAGCAAAACGGTCTGCATTCAAAGTGGGCAAAAACTGGGCAAAGGCAATAGACTAAGAACGCCCACTCTTTGCCCAATTGCCCAGATTTACACCACGCAGAAAGGCAGCAATTATTCCAGCACGAACCGCAATCGCCCGAAAGGAACCGCGCCGTGCCAGAACACCACCTACGCCGCCCTGCCGTTGAAGCCGCCATCGGTCTCAGTCGCAGCTCGATTTATGCGATGATGGACAGAGGTGAATTCCCACGACCTGTCCGAATTGGAAAGCGCGCAGTTGCTTGGCCGCAAAGCGCCATTGAAGCTTGGCTGGCAGATCGTCCGACCTCGAATGGCGCAACCGGCTAAAACAACGCCCACACCCTGAAATCAGAGGCGCAGGCGCTGGGTCGTCTAAGCAACTTACCCATACCGCTCTGCCCCTCACAAATCAATGAGGCAGAAATGCACATCAACGTCACCATCATGGGCGGCGATTGCCCCCGCACGTTTGAACTCAAGGGCCGTCTAGGCTGGACCATGGCTGAACTTGCCAACGCCGGGCTGCACGGCGTCACCCCGATTGAACGCCCCGCTCCTCGCTGGTCCGGATACGTTCACGAACTACGCGGCATGGGCATCCCCATCGACACTGAAATGGTAAAGCACGGCGGCACCTATAGTGGCCACCACGCGCGCTACAGGCTGGCCTGTGATGTATCCCTGACAGTTTTGGACGGGGAGGCCGTGACATGACGCCGAACCGCCCAACGCCCCCGCCACAAGCCGTTCGGCGCATCATGCGCAAACATGGCCTGCCCGAACCCAGTGCTCGGTCTATCGCGACCCTAGCTTATGGGGAGACTGCGTTAAATGGGTAAGAAAGGCGGACGACCGCAGGAGGGGCAATACGTGCCCCTTCCCTACGCGGTCCTGAAATCAGCAGCATGGCGGTCCCTTTCAGGGGCCGCTGTCAAAGTCTTTCTCGAACTGCACACGCGCTTTAACGGCGGCAACAACGGTAGAGTGCGCTTATCTATGAATGAAGCGGCGGACGCACTGGGCATCGGTAAGGCAACCGTCCAACGCTCCTTCGTCGAATTGCAGGACAAGGGGTTCATAGTGCTGACCACCCCCGGCGCATGGTATCATCGCCGCGCCCACGAATGGCGACTTACCATAAAACCAATGCAGACCTCCAAAGGCAGAATATCCCCTACGAATGACTGGAAAAACTGGTCTGAAAAAACAGAACGCGGTTCTGATACGGACCCGTCAGCAGTTCGCATGGTTCCACCTCAGAACCCAAAGCCCGTTTCTGGGTCCGCTACAGAACCCGTCAGAGCCAATTCCACCCGTCGCTTGGGTTCTGGAATGGAACACTAATACTAACCACTCCCTGCAAAGGAACGCACAATGGGAACACCAACCGATAAACCGACACCGGCAATCGCCAGCGATGCCAATCCGCCGCGTGTTATTCCAGAGTTCAGCACCGATGATGATGGAGCTGTGCAAGTCATATGTTCCGAACCTGGCACGCTCGAACGCCTGTACGGGGTCAAAACTCAGGATGCCGCGTCTGGCCTTGTGAAATCAGCCATGAATGCGCTGGGCAGAACCGGCGAACTTAGACTCAAGTTCCAAGTGCAACACCCACCACCCAATGGGCATAGGATGTTGCGATGGACAGACGATACAAACACCTCAATGGCGAGGAACGTGGCGTGATTTTTGCGGAACACCGACGAGGAGCCAGCCTGCGGGCG
>DAOUQK010000212.1 GCA_030625695.1 Paracoccaceae bacterium
CCTTGCGGTTCAGGATCGAACCGATGGAATAACGCTTAAGGAACGGCACCGTTATGTTCTTGGTCAGATTGTGGTCCGGCAAAACCCCATTGCTGCCCCGGTCTTTGGGGCACAGGAACACGCCTTTGGCAATCGCCTGCCTGGGCGATGCCGGAGTATAGGCGGCACCGTTCAGACGCATCCCGCCGCTGACCGGTTGTTCCAGCCCAAACAGAATGGCCGAAAGCCGGCTTTTTCCCGCCCCCACCAGACCGGTAATGGCAATCACTTCGTCTTTATTGATGCAAAGATTGATCGGCTCGGCCCCGGGCGCGAGTTGCAGATCATCCAATGCCAGAACCACCTCTCCGGCGGGTTTGAATGACAGGTCAGCCTCGCTCATGCCATGGCCCAGCATGGCGTGCACGGCGGCCTCGTAATTCAGCGGTTTCTGATCAAATCGCCCGACAATTTCACCGTCGCGCATACAGACAATCCGGTCGGCCAGACGGCGAATGTCGGATGTGCGATGCGAGATATACAAGATCGCCACCCCGGCGTCGCGTAACCGTTCCAGCAGGGCAAACAGACGCTCGGCCTCTTTGGCGGACAAGGACGAGGTCGGTTCATCCATGATCAGCAACTCAGGCTCATGGGTCATCGCCCGGGCAATCGCCACCAGTTGCCGGTCGGCCAGATTAAGCTCGCCCACCGGGCGGGTGACATCGACGATCAACCCAATCGAGGCGGCAACCTTGCGCGCCTCGGCGCGTATAGCCCCGCGTTTCAGGAAAAACCCAGCGCCCGGCTCGGCCAGCTTGTCCAGCATCAGGTTTGATGCCACATCCAGATCGGGGATCACCCCGTCATTGATGCTTTGATGTACGGTGACGATGCCGGCGCGAATGGCTTCGGATGGGGTGGTGGCGTGCAAGGGTTTGCCGTTCAGACGGATTTCGCCACTGTCACTTGGGTGAACGCCACAGATAACCTTGACCAGGGTTGATTTCCCGGCGCCATTTGCGCCCATTAGCACCGTGACCTCGCCCTTGTGAAGTTCAAGATCAATGCCGTTCAGCACCTGATTGGTGCCAAAAGCCTTGGTTAATCCCGAAATTTCAACAGCTGCCAAAGCCAATGGCCCACCCCCTAGATCACAGCAGTTTCACGCCATAATTAGTAAATGTCAATGCATATTGACAAATGATCAGTATCGCTGTTTTCACCCCGTCAAAACTGGGTTTTATCCCTGCAACATTCTCGCAGCAGTGCCGCTGCTGGTGACCACATGGGTGACATACCCACCGGCAATGGCGGCCAGCATCGGTGTCACTTTGTCCAGACCGGCCGATACCAACAGACCCATGTCCAGGTTCAACAACCGGTCCAGCTCAACCCCGATGATCCGCGCATCAAGATCGCCGGGAATCGATTGGCCGCTGGCATCAATGAACCGCCCGCACAAAACCCCAGTGGCCCCTTGCGCCTTATACCAATCAAGATCCGCATGACTGGCCACACCGCTGCTAACAATATGGCTGGTGTGGTCACACGACCCAGCCGCAAAAATCGCTTTGTTACAGCGGCTTAGCGCCTCAATCTGGTCGCGGATTATTGGCTCGGCACGCAATCGGGCGGCCAGGTCCGGATCGCTGAGAACCGCCGGGGCATGCAGGTTGATACATTCCGCCCCCAGACGTTGCGCCATATGCGCCGAGCATATTTCAGCCGTGAAGCCATATGGCGTCGCCATCGACCCCACCAGTTGCGACACGGTTATGTCGCGCGCGACATCGCCGGTCTGGCTGTGCTCCAACGCCTCGGCCACTTCATAGATGGTCCGCCCCCAGGCCACGCCCAACCGGTCGCCCGGTTCCAGCAGACTGGGCAACCATTCGCCGGCACCACGCGCCACCCGCAACAACGTGTCTTCGTCACTGCCATTGCCTTCGGGCACCACATACGCCGCCGTCAGGTTGAACTTTTCCCGCAGATCCTGCGCCAATTGGTGGGTGGTAAAGGCGCTGGCCGACAGGCTGATACGGATATACCCCCGGGTTTTGGCCTCTTGCAGGTAATTGACCACGGTGGCCCGAGAGACTCCGAGTTGCGTGGCAATCTCGGTCTGGTTCAGGCCGTCGTGGTAATACATCCACGCGGCTTCGATAACGATGCTTTCGCCGCTGATCTGCCCGGCATTGCGTCTGCGTGTGACTGTGGCCATGCCCACTCCTGTTTTCGATATGTGACACTATGGGTTGAATATTGTCAAAACCTTAGTGTGTCGTTCTGCCCCAATCCCCCTTGCCCCTTGCGCCCTCACGCCCGACACGCCACTCTTGCGGAAATAAGTAAGGGACCGGGATGAGTGACGCAGACAAGGCTTACGCCGCCGCATTAAAGGAAATCGAACGGGTCAAGGCATCAGGCGAGACCGAGATTTCCTTTGACAATAAACCTTATCACGCCCTCCAGAAAATCCCCCCTGAAATCACCGACCTGAAAAACCTCAAGACCCTGGATATCAACCAAACGCAAGTCAGCGACCTCTCCCCCCTTACCGGGATGACGGCCTTGCAGACGCTCCTCCTCAACCGAACGCAGGTCAGCGACCTCTCCCCCCTCACCGGGATGACAGCCTTGCAGGCGCTCATCCTCGACCAAACGCAGGTCAGCGACCTCTCCCCCCTCACCGGGATGACAGCCTTGCAGGTGCTCACCCTCAACCAAACGCAGGTCAGCGACCTCTCCCCCCTTACCGGGATGACAGCCTTGCATCGGCTCTACCTCAACCAAACGCAAGTCCGTGACCTCTCCCCCCTCACCGGGATGACAGCCTTGCAGACGCTCCTCCTCAACCAAACGCAAGTCCGCGACCTCTCCCCCCTTACCGGGATGACAGCCTTGCATACGCTCTGGTTCGACCAAACGCAGGTCAGCGACCTCTCCCCCCTTACCGGGATGACAGCCTTGCAGGGTCTCAGGTTCAACCAAACGCAGGTCAGCGACCTCTCCCCCCTCACCGGGATGACGGCCTTGCAGGCGCTCATCCTCAACCAAACGCAGGTCAGCGACCTCTCCCCCCTCACTGGGATGACGGCCTTGCAGGTGCTCCAGCTCAACCAAACGCAGGTCAGCGACCTCTCCCCCCTCACCGGGATGACAGCCTTGCGGGCGCTCCACCTCAACCAAACGCAGGTCAGCGATTTGCGTCCGGTCCGGGCATTGCCGAAACTGGGGGAACGCCACTCTGGCGGTCTGCAATATGCCGCGACACCTGCCACCGAGGCATCATCTGAACTGGCCCGCCTGTCGGAAATAAAGGATGATACTACCCGCACAAACGAAACGCTGGCCTTTCTGCAAGCCCTGCCAACGCTTGAAATTAAAACTGACCACATTCCCAACCGTGAGGACATAGAAGTTTATCGTGAAGAAGTCGCGCGGTTGCTTAAATCTATAGGTGAAAATGACGACGCGGTATCCAGTGCGAGGCATAATATCGATTCTTTGAACAAAGCAATAGAATCTACCAAGGATCAACTGAAAGACTTTGAAACTCAAACTGCCGCACGTATTGAGTCGGCAAATGAGGGCTTTAGCAAATCGATGCAGGCCGCCGAAGCCGCCTTTAACGCAGATCTGGCATTAAAGACGCCCGTCACATTATGGGAAACAAAACAGAAAACACATGAAGCCAATCGCAAACATGCCTTCAGGCTTTTTATTTCTGGACTAATCGTGGTGGCAGCTGCTGTGGTTTCTCTGCTGTTTGTTCTAACCAATTTTCCAACATGGGTTGATATTCTACTCTGCTCCTCCACCTCCCCGGCAAGCGATCTGTCCTCAATTGGCGGCCTACCATCGACCAGCGTTACGTCGTCCTGCAGTGGGTTCGGATTGCGCGGCCTGATCGTCACCGCCTCTACGCTGACCCTGTTGACGGTATTGTTATGGTTCACGCGGCTTCAAATGAAGCTGTTCCTGGCCGAGCGTCACCTTGTATTGGACGCAATGGAGAGACAGGCATTTGCCCAGTCGTATCTCGGATTTCTCAAAGAAGGCGACACTTCCAGTGAAGCCCAAGATCAACGCGCAATTGTTTATGCCGCTCTGTTTCGGCCAAGTTCGGACGGTACAATCAAGGAGGATGGTGGAATGGACCCTGCGATTACCGCAGCCCTCTCGAAATTGCTGTCTAAATAACAAAGCGGGCTCCATTAGGTGTTCAATGCTAAAGTCCATCGGGCGCACTTCAACCCTCTCAAGTCAACAAGTAGCGAACTTGCCGTGAGATAAAACAAACCCCACCCCCAAACGCATGACCATGCGTCGGGCGGTCAGCCCGCCCCATCGGAGGCGTGAGCGAAGCGAACTTGCCGTGAGATAAACAAACCCGAGAATCGCAGGATTAGGCGTTTTTGGTCACCAAATCTTAACAAACAGATTTGTACAAAACGAAACAACCCGCCTGAAATGCCGGTGCAAAACGGTCAAAACTTTGTGGGCAGGGATGATCACCGGGTTTTTCGCAGATTCAGGCCGTGCGCATTTGAGGTGCGCCACGCGCCCATACAACAGCAAAAACTGGTGGGGAAAATGGCGCGGTTGACGGGACTCGAACCCGCGACCCCCGGCGTGACAGGCCGGTACTCTAACCAACTGAGCTACAACCGCGCAATCTTACCGGCCAACCTATGGTCAGCCTGTTCGGGCGTTCTAGGCGGGGCATGGGCAGGCGTCAAGCGGTTCCCACCTCAAATTTGAAAATACTTGTGGGCGGGTGCGGTGCGACGACCCTACGGAGCGTCGTTGTCGCTTGTTTGTGACGTGAAATTAGCAGAGCGGGGAACCTGCCGGGCAGTGAATGGGCGCATCGAGGACATGCTGCAAAGCCACCATTTCAACAGTCGCGAAGACCTGGAGCAGACCCTGATGCGCTATGTGCACCTCTACAACACGCAGATCCCGCAATCAGCCCTGAAGGCCAGGACGCCGGTGCTGGAAATGAAGGAATAGTATGAACGCAAGCCGGAACTGTTCAGGAAACAGCCATACTACCTGACGGGATGTGACAAATAACCCGCAGAATTGTAAGGCTTTGATATCATGTGTCAGGTCTTGAATCAGACACTAAGGCATCAATTGATCCTGTGACCCAAGTACATTAGACTGACACAACAACCCGCGATAAGGTTTTGTTTGGTGAAGTTATTTTCAGTTTCCGTCGGCCTTTTGTTCGCAGCACTTGGTATATTCTTTGTGCCTGTCAGTTTTGCGGTCGATGGTTTTGGCCTGGTGGTCAACCCCGGCGGTGTGCGCACCATTCGCGCATCCGAGGCGGGGCAGGTGCTGCATTTTCCCTCGCTTGACGGGCGGTTTTTGCCGGGTCAGATTGTCACAGCTATGGTGTTTGGCGATGCGGTCGCCAAAAATGCCCTGTTAGAGGGTACGCTGCGCCGCGAGCTGGCCAAGATCGAGACGGATTTCCTTGATAAACACTCTAAACTGAACGTCGACCTTGAACGCGACCGCGCCAAACGTACCGCCACCGCCGAACTTTTGGCCGCGCGCGAGCTTCTGAGCGCCGACACTGCCGCCAACCTTGCAGCTTTGCGCGCATTCACTGCCGCCAGCCAGCGTGACATTGACGCTCTGAACGAAGTGCGCCTTGAACAACTGCGCCGCCTCGAAGAATTGGTGCAACGCTCGGGCGAGGTGTCGGCGCTGCCGGCCCAACGGCTGGCGACGATGCTTGAAGATATCCAGTCGACCCGCCTGTCGGTGATCACTTCAAAAAGTTCGAAATTCAGCGAGGGCAAGAAAATCCTTGATATGGTCAAGGGGCTGAACGATCTGACATTCGCCAATTCGATTGACCGCGCCGAGATCGAAATCCTGTCCGACCGGTTGATCAATCTTGAACTGCAAATGCGCGAATTGAACGCGCTGCGCCGCACCCAAAGCACCGAAGCTTCCGCACGGTATCTGGCCAAGGCCGTGCTGCCACAAATCGCCGTCGCTGACGGGGTTTCGGTTGATATGCGTACACTTCAGGCGACCCGTGCTGATGTGGCGAAAAGCGACCCCTTGCGCCTGTTGGCCACCAACCATCCCTCGGCCGGCCTGTCGCTGTTGATTTACGGCACACCGGAACAGGGTGCCGTGGTGCTGCGTCATGGCGACAAGGAAATCTCCCTGGAATTGCCCGCCGACCCGGACCAGATGGCGCAGGCTTTGGGCGAGGCCGGGATCGACGTGGCCAAGATTCACAGCGATCGGCAAACCGTTGGTGCTATGGACATATCCTCGATTTTCATCGAGTTGTCGCAAGACCCGAAAGGGCGCATTTCGGTGCTGTCGACTGCCGCCCGGAACGAACGCGATCTGCCGGTTCTGATCAGTACCTCGATCATCCTTGCCGCCGCTATGCCGCGTCGGCGTGATGATACCACCAATGAAATCATCGGCTTTCTTGAAAACCGCCACGCAGTGGTTCTGCGCCCGGGTCAACGGGTGCGCGGCTCGATCAGTGATACCCGCACGGGGGCCGAAATTGTGTTCGACGCGCATTTGCTGGATCGCGATTATTCTACCGTTGACACCAAAGAACTGGGCATTCGGCTGGGCAACCAATCGCTTGCGGCCAAGATCATCAAACGCGGCGTGTTAAGTCAGGTGGTGGTCGGTATCGA
>DAOUQK010000225.1 GCA_030625695.1 Paracoccaceae bacterium
CTTCCTGAACAATCGCATAAAATCAAACGCTTGGGCATGGTTCCTCATTCTTTCCGGGTTTGCTGGCGTGACAGATTTGCTGATTCCCCCACTTAGTTAGGACCGCTCAGGTCTCTTCGTAAAGCCCTTTCTTTGCATGACCATCACCGCCGTGGCGCGAATGATTCGTTCAAATTGGCGTCGGTATTAACCAAGCAAAAACATGGGTTTTGAATATGAGGTCACATTGTCCCGCCCCGGATTTGACCATCCCCGGTTTGGGGTCGAATTGTCCCGGGCGACACCGGCCAGACGGTTTATTTTGCCGGTTGGTGCGATAATGTTTGCCTTGGCGCCAAATCCTTCGCAAGTTTTGTTAACGAAGATCAAAACAGGGGCGACAGGGGTGGCCGCAGGTCCGTCAGAGAAAAGCATTTCAATCCCGCTCGGGATTGTGGTCCGGCGCGCGCCGGGGCTGACCCGTTGGGCCAAATGGACCTGGAATGCGATCGCCGTTCTCCCCGGTGCCGGCCCCGCCGACTGGCGCGAAATTGTCCGCGATGGCGAGGCGATTGATTATCACGCCGCCACGGTGACGCTGGAATTATTTCGCACCGATACAGAGGCGTATCTGAGTGGGTTGTCGACCCGTGAACCGGCAATCTATGTGGTAATGCGCGATGGTGCGCGCGATCACCCCGAGGTGGTTCTGGCCACGGTATCGCCTTATGACGCCCAGGATTATGCCGACAGTGGCGACGAGATGATCGACAAGGTGGCGATGCCCGAGGGTCTGATTGACTGGATCAAGACGTTCATATCGCAACACCACGAAGACGAGGTGTTTATCAAACGCAAGCGCGACAAACACCGGTTTGACGGGGCTCAGGACGGGGTGGGGGATGCGCGCATCGTTCAGGTCAGCGATGTTTACCGCGCTCCGCGCAAAGTCGAGGTGGCGCAATGAGTAGGCCCGAGAACGTTTGGTCACGCCGACGTGCAGCCGTTTTGGCCGAAGCCAAGGCCGATACCAAAACGGCAGAGCGAGAAGACGCTGCCATTAAGCAGGCCGAAATGGCCGAAAAAAGTGATGCCGATATCTTGATGGAACTGAACCTGAAAGACCCGGATCAGATGCAGCAGGGCGATGATTTTGCCTCGTTCATGCTGGCCGAGGTGCCTGAACGCCTGCGCAAGCGGGCGTTGCGGACGTTGTGGCGGTCCAACCCGGTGTTGGCATGTGTTGACGATCTGTTGGATTACGGCGATGATTTCAAGGCAGAATGGGACGGGGCCGATCTGATCAAGACGGTGTACCGCGTCGGCAAGGGGATGTTGCCGGACGTGGAAGAAACGCCAGAGGCTGAAGTGGCTGAAGTTGAGACTCTGGAAGACACGCCTGAACAGGTGGAATTGGCCGAGGAAACACCTGATCCTGAGATCAAAATTCACGATCAGGACGCAGTTCAGCAGGTCGCCTTGGGCCTGCCCCCCGAACCGACCCCACCCCGGTGTTACACGCATCGCTTACGCTTTGAATTTGATGAGGTTACCTGAATGGAGCAAGCCGTGGCAGAGACCGCAGAAACCATCGCTGAGGAAGACCGCCTTAGGGGCGATCTTTATGACTTTCTGGCCGCCCTTCTGGCGCGGCCCGCCGATCAGGCGTTGTTGACACAATCCGCCGGGTTGACCAGCGATGACAGTGATATGGGGCAGGCAATTCAGGCGCTGGCACGGGTCGCCAAACAATCCAACCCGGAAATTGTCGAACGGGAATTCAATGCCTTGTTCATTGGTGTCGGGCGGGGCGAGTTGCTGCCCTATGCCAGTTTTTACCTGACCGGTTTCCTGAACGAAAAACCGCTGGCGCAATTGCGTAAAGACATGGTGGCGCAGTCGATCACCCGCGCGCCCAACGTTTATGAACCCGAAGACAATATCGCCAGTCTGTTGGAAATCATGGGCGGCATGATTGCCGGACGTTTCGGCGACCCGGTGCCGCTGGACCGGCAAATCACCTTTTTCAACCGTCACATCGCGCCCTGGGCCGGGCATTTCTTTGCCTACCTTGAGGGCGCGAAAAATGCGGTCTTTTACGCCGGGGTCGGCGCAATCGGCCAGATATTCATCGAGATTGAGCGCGAAGCGTTTCGTCTGAGCGCAGGTGAGCCTGCATAACCCAGCCCCGGTCAGGGGCATAACCGAGAGAGGAAAGCCAATGGGCAGTAAAGATCAAGACCAACCAACCAGCCGCCGCAGCTTTTTGAAAATGGCCAGCGTTAGCGCACCGGCCAGTGTTGTGGCACTTGCCGCAACCAGCAATCCGGCCGAGGCCGCGGATGAGAACCGCAAGACAGACGGCGTGCAGGATACTGCACATACCCGCGCCTATTTCGATAGCGCACGGTTTTAGGGCACTGTTCTAAAGACCACCTAACGACAGGCCGACGGTTGCGAGACGCCCAGAAAGCCTGAAACCATAACCCAGCCAGCGGGGAAACCCCCGTGTACTAGCCAGGGAGACCAACATGCTCAGGAAAAAAACCAATGGGGTTGCGAGACGCCCCCAACGGACCAGCCTCCTGTCAAACGTCGCCGAAAAATCGGTCGACAGACGTTCATTCTTACGAGGCTCCGGCCTCGCCATCGGCGGATTGGCCGCAGTAAGTGCCCTTGGTGGCACCGTTACCCGCGCTTCGGCGCAATCAGCAGTGCGCGGCGCTGTTGATCTGGTCAAAACCGTCTGCACCCATTGCGCGGTTGGCTGTACGGTCATGGCCGAAGTTGATAACGGCGTATGGATCGGTCAGGAACCGGGCTGGGACAGCCCGTTGAACCTGGGCGCGCATTGCGCCAAAGGCGCGTCCGTTCGCGCCCATGTTCAGGGCGAGCGTCGCCTGAAATACCCGATGAAGAAAGAAGGCGGAGAGTGGAAGCGTATTTCCTGGGAGCAGGCGATCAACGAGATCGGCGACCAGATGACAACGATCCGCGACGAAAGCGGGCCGGATTCGGTTTATTGGCTGGGGTCTGCCAAGCATTCCAACGAACAGGCCTATCTGTTCCGCAAGTTTGCGGCGTACTGGGGTACCAACAACGTTGACCACCAGGCGCGGATTTGTCACTCGACCACGGTGGCTGGTGTTGCCAACACCTGGGGTTACGGGGCGATGACCAACTCGCTCAATGACATCCACAACTCAAAATCCATGTTGATCATCGGCGGCAACCCTGCCGAGGCGCACCCTGTTGCCCTGCTCCACCTGATGAAGGCGAAAGAGCAAAGCAACGCGCCTCTGATCGTTGCCGATCCACGGTTTACCCGCACGGCGGCCCATGCGGACGAACATGTGCGCCTGCGCCCCGGAACGGATGTGGCGTTCATCTGGGGCCTGTTGTGGCATATCTTTGAAAACGGCTGGGAGGATAAGGAATTCATCCGTACGCGTGTGTATGGCATGGATGAAATTCAGTCCGAGGTCGCCAACTGGTCGCCCGAGGAAGTTGAGCGCGTAACCGGCGTTCCCGGTAGTCAGATGGAGCGCGTCGCGCGTTCATTGGCCAACAACCGTCCCGGCACCGTGATCTGGTGCATGGGCGGCACCCAGCATACCACGGGTAACAACAACACCCGCGCCTATTGCATCCTTCAGCTGGCGCTGGGGAACATGGGCACCAGTGGCGGCGGCACCAACATCTTCCGCGGCCATGACAATGTTCAGGGTGCCACGGATGTTTGCGTCTTGTCGCATTCGCTGCCGGGTTATTACGGCTTGTCCGCAGGTGCATGGGCCCATTGGGCGCGGGTCTGGGAAGAGGATCTGGATTGGCTCAAAGGGCGGTTCGATACCATCACCGGTAAAGACGGCAAGGAACAGGCCTTGATGAACTTCAAGGGCATTCCGGTTTCCCGCTGGATTGATGGCATCCTTGAAGACAAGGAAAACATTGATCAGCCAAACAACGTGCGCGCCATGGTTCTGTGGGGTCACGCCCCCAACAGCCAGACACGTGGCAAGGAAATGAAGGCAGCGATGGAAAAGCTGGATATGCTGGTCGTGGTTGACCCCTATCCAACGGTTTCGGCTGTCATGCATGACCGCACCGATGGGGTTTATCTGTTACCCGCAGCAACGCAGTATGAAACGCGCGGCTCGGCCACAGCGACCAACCGTTCGGTTCAATGGCGTGATCGCGTCTCGGCTCCGATCTTTGAGAGTAAACCCGATCAGGATATCATGGCATTGTTCGCGGCCAAATTCGGCTGGGCGGACAAGTTTTTCCGCAATATTGCCATGGACGGCGAAAACCAACCAAACGTCGAGGACATCACCCGCGAATTCAATCGCGGTATGTGGACCATCGGCTATACCGGCTGGGCACCTGAGCGGATCAAGGCGCATATGCGCAATCAGCACACGTTTGATCGGACAACTTTGCAGGCCATTGGCGGCGAGTTGGACGGCGAATATTACGGTCTGCCATGGCCGTGCTGGGGCACCCCGGAAATGAAGCATCCGGGAACGCCGAACTTGTACGATATGTCCAAGCCGGTGAGCAAAGGTGGCCTGACATTCCGTGCGCGCTTTGGTGTGGAACGCGAAGGCACCAACCTTCTGGCCGAAGGCGTTTACAGTGTGAATTCAGATATCCAGGACGGATACCCGGAATTCACCATGCAGATGCTGATGGACCTTGGGTGGGACGGCGAACTAACGGCAGAAGAACGTGCCGTTATCGACGGTATCGCCGGGCCGAAAACCAACTGGAAAACCGACCTTTCGGGCGGTATTCAGCGGGTGGCAATTGCCCACGAATGCGCGCCATTTGGTAACGCCAAAGCCCGCGCCGTGGTCTGGACCTTCCCTGATCCAGTGCCGATCCACCGCGAACCGCTGTATACCAACCGTCGTGATCTGGTCGAAGACTATCCAACATATGCGGACAAGCAGGCCTATCGCTTGCCGACCATGTATGAATCGATCCAGAAGAACGATTTCTCCAAAGAGTATCCGATGATCCTCACCTCCGGGCGACTGGTGGAATATGAGGGCGGCGGGGATGAGTCGCGGTCCAACCGGTTCCTGGCGGAACTTCAGCAGGAAATGTTCGTCGAGATCAGCACGCGGGACGCCAACAATATGGGCGTGCGCGACGGTCAGCAGGTCTGGGTCGCCACGCCGGAAGGTGCCAAGATCAAGGTCGCGGCGATGGTCACAGATCGTGTCGGAGAAGGCGTTGCATTCTTGCCGTTCCACTTTGGCGGGCATTTTGAGGGCAAGGATCTGAGGGATAAGTATCCCGATGGTGCCGCACCTTACGTGCTTGGTGAAGCGGCCAACACCGCCATGACCTATGGCTATGACAGCGTAACCCAGATGCAAGAGTCCAAAGTGTCTCTTTGCAACATCACTGTAGCATAAGGAGGATTGAGAAATGGCAAGAGTAAAATTTCTCTGCGACGCGGAACGCTGCATTGAATGCAACGCCTGTGTAACGGCCTGTAAGTCCGAGCATGAAATTCCATGGGGCATCAACCGCCGCCGGGTCGTCACCATTGGTGACGGCAAACCGGGCGAACGGTCGATCTCGATGGCCTGCATGCATTGTTCGGATGCGCCTTGTATGGCGGTGTGTCCAACCGACTGTTTTTATCAGACGGCGGATGGCATTGTTCTGCACTCCAAGGACCTGTGCATCGGTTGTGGTTATTGCTTCTACGCGTGCCCGTTTGGCGCGCCGCAGTATCCGCAGGCCGGCAACTTTGGCTCTCGCGGCAAGATGGACAAATGTACCTTCTGTGCCGGCGGCCCCGAGGAAGACAATTCGGCGGCTGAGTTCCAAAAGTATGGTCGCAACCGGATTGCCGAAGGCAAGCTGCCGATCTGCGCAGAAATGTGCGCAACCAAGGCGTTGCTGGCGGGTGATGGCGACATCGTATCCGGCATCTACCGCGAACGGGTTGTATCGCGCGGCTTTGGCTCGGGCGCATGGGGCTGGGGTACGGCCTATAACCAAAAGGGCGGCTGACGCCTGATTGAAAACCTCACCGGGCGGCTTTACGTGGCCCGGTGACACGTATTTTGCCAAAGGCATGGTCATGTATCTACGCAATTTTCTTGCGCTCTTTATGGCGTTCACCCTGTTAAGCGGGGCGGCGTCCATCGCACAGGCGCAATCCAGCGCGCCGGACCGCGCCGCCACTGGTGGTGCGCAAACCCTGGAAGATATCATGGCGCGCCAGCGCGGTGAATTGCCCGGTGACGCGTTTCGCCGTGAACCAGATGCCCAACCGGGCGACGGTGCCACGGGCAGCGGCCAGTTGGGCACGCTTGGCGGCGC
>DAOUQK010000395.1 GCA_030625695.1 Paracoccaceae bacterium
GCGTGAAACGCCACCGACACGGCCAGCCCGGTGAACATGAAACTGGTGGCGTAATACAGCGTATAACCCCAGCCATAAGATGACCCAAGCGCGCCATCGACCATCAGTTTGACGGCCGCAACCGGGTCTTCACCGATCGCCAGAATAACCAGCGCCGAAATTCCCGCCGCCAACAGCAGGCTGATCAGCGGGATCAGGATTACATCGGCCCATTTTGGCATTACGTCCATGTTAAGCGGCCTCCCCGGCGACACCGGCCATCAACAGCCCCAGTTCTTTTTCGTCCGTCTCGGCGGGCAGGCGTTCGCCCATGATATGCCCGTCAAACATCACTGCTATCCGGTCGGAAAGCGAAAATATCTCTTCCAGTTCGACCGAAACCAACAAAATCGCCTTACCGGAATCGCGCAAGGCGATGATCTGGTTGTGAATGAATTCAATCGCGCCAATGTCCACGCCCCGCGTCGGCTGCCCAATCAGCAACAGGTCCGGGTCGCGCTCCATTTCGCGTGCCACAACGATCTTTTGCTGATTACCGCCGCTGAAATTCTTGGCCGTCAACCAGCCATCGGCTGGGCGCACATCGTATTTCTTGATCTTGGCATCGGTATCCGCGCGCAAGGCGGCGTTGTCCATCAACATCCCGTTCTGATATTTTTCGTCCCGGTGATAGCCAAAGCCAACATTCTCCCAGGCGAAAAATTCCATGATCAGCCCTTCGCGTTGGCGGTCTTCGGGCACATGGGCGATTTTCTGATTGCGCCGTGCCTGCCCATCCGATCCCGGTCCGCTAAGGGCCAGTGGTTCCCCATTCAACCGGATCGTCCCGTTGCCGGACCGCATACCGCCCAAAACTTCCAACAACTCCGACTGACCGTTGCCGGCCACCCCGGCAATCCCAAGGATCTCTCCCGCCCGGACAGTCAGATTAATGCCTTTGACCCGCTCGACCCCGGTTTCATCGACAACCGACAGGTTTTCAATTTCCAGCACCGGCTTGCCCGGTTTGGCCGCCACCTTGTCAACCTGCAACAGCACTTTGCGCCCCACCATCAACTCAGCCAGATGCGCCGGGTTGGTCTCAGATGTCTTGACGGTCGCCGTCATCTCGCCCCGCCGCATAACGCTGACGGTATCGGTTATCTCCATGATTTCACGCAATTTATGCGTAATCAGGATGATGGTTTTACCTTCTTCGCGCAGCCGGTTCAGAATGCGAAACAACTGATCGGCCTCGGCCGGCGTCAGCACGCCGGTCGGTTCGTCCAGAATAAGAATGTCGGCCTGCCGGTACAGCGCCTTCAGGATCTCGACCCGTTGTTGCATGCCGACGCCAATCTCTTCGATCACCGCATCGGGGTCGACGTCCAGCCCATATTCGTGCGCCAATTCGCCCAGCAACGTGCGGGCCTTGGCCATTGACGGCTTTAACAACCCGCCCTGTTCAGCCCCCAGAATGACGTTTTCCAGAACCGTGAAGTTTTCGACCAGTTTAAAGTGCTGGAACACCATGCCGATTCCGGCCGCAATTGCCGCCTGACTATCGGGTATCTCGGTCTTGGCGCCGTTGATGAAAATCTCGCCTGCATCGGCCTTATAAAAGCCGTAGAGGATGCTCATCAACGTCGATTTTCCGGCGCCGTTTTCGCCAATGATCCCATGGATCGTACCGGGCATGACCGAGATCGAAATGTCTTTATTGGCCTGCACCGGGCCAAAGGCCTTGGAAATGCCGCGCAATTCAATTGCGGGCGCAGCCGTTGTCACAGGTGTCGTGGTCATGGCGTTGGCGGGCTGGAAAACCCGATCAGGTGGGTGATACGCCCGTCGCCATCAAGGGCGGCGAAATATTGGCCAGTCATCATTGCTTTGCCCCCATTAAGGAAATCCACCGCCGCGCGGGCGTGGCCGTCATAGCCATCGGCATTGCGGGCCACGGCCCCGCCATCAGGCATCAACGTGCGGAATTGTTCAATCACCGCAATCAGCCCGGTTCGGCCCTCGACCGGGCCGGTATGCGGGTCGGCATAATAGACGCCCTCGGTGGTCAGTGCTTCTACGTCGGCAACCCATTCGGTCGCATCCGTCGTGCCCCAAGCGGCAAAGATATCAGTCCAGTCCATCAGGAATTAATCCTTTATCCGCTTGAGGTAACGTGCTTTTCGCGCCTAAATCAGAAGCTCAGCGCAGGGCAGGTGTCATCCGAGGTGTAATCATGCACCACCAGATCGCCGGCAATGATTTTGGCCTTGGCCGCGTCCACCACCGATTGCATCTCAGCCGAAACCAGACTGGCGTTGTTATCATCCATCGCATAACCGACGCCGTCATTGGCAAGGCTCAGCACCTGATAACCCGGTTCCAGATTTTCGCCGGCCTTCATCATCTCATAAACGGCCACATCGACGCGCTTGAGCATGGAGGTCAGGACCTTGCCCGGATGCAGATAGTTCTGGTTGCTGTCCACACCGATCGACAGGATGCCTTCGTCCGCCGCCGTTTGCAGAACGCCCACACCAGTACCACCAGCGGCGGCATAAACAACGTCAGCCCCTTGGGCGATCTGCGCCTTGGTCAGTTCCGAACCTTTTACCGGGTCATTCCAGGCCGAAGGCGTGGTGCCGGTCATGTTGGAAATTACCGTCGCGTCCGGGTTCACCGCCTTGACGCCCTGG
>DAOUQK010000405.1 GCA_030625695.1 Paracoccaceae bacterium
AAAACCTTTCCACGATCCACCACCGGATGCCGGTAATCTTAGAGCCCAAGGATTGGCCGAAATGGCTGGGTGAGGCAGGCAAAGGGGCGGCGACACTCATGCAACCGGGGGCCGAGGATATACTGGCATTCCACCGGGTTGCCCCCGCCGTCAATTCCAACCGGGCCAGCGGCGCCCAGTTGATCGAGCCGATTGAGAAACAGTCAGGCCTCGACCAATCGGCTAACTGAATACCGCTTGCTTGCCTGAACTACTGTCACTCTGATTTTATCAGCGCCATCAAAAAGGCCCGGTCTTCTTCGCTCCATGCTGACGGGTCTTCACCATGTGCCACGACGGAATGCAGCTCCACGAGTTTAACAAGCTCATCTTGGGTTGCGGCAACAACACTTGCGGGGCAATCTTCCATTCCAGGATAGTCTTTACACGCGTATGAATAGGTGGTCGGCATTTGCTTCTCCTCTTCTTCGTTGGGCACTGTAATTTCAAAATGTCTCAAATCTGGGCAAATCGTCTGCCAGGGAAATCCAGGATTGTTGATGAGACACAAAGACGTGTGTGCTTGGTGAAACGATCGACGGATCGTCAAGCGTCGTTGCGGAAAACCAGGCGTCTTCCAACCAATTCTGGCCCTCCACCTCATGTTCTGCGGCATAGGTAAGGGTTGTTCCGCAATCACCGCAAAAGCCGCGCTTTATCCCAGGTGATTTTTCGCAAATCTTGATGTCGCCCTTTGTGACCGAGAACTTTTCAATCGGGACTTTAGCCCAAGTGACGAACGCGCCGCCCAAAGCCATTTGGCAGGATCGACAATGACAATGCGCCGAGACATCCGGTAGCCCGTTGATCACATAACGAATGTTGCCGCAGTAACAGCCACCTTCGTATTGCTTTTCCGTCTTGTCCACTAGTGGACCTCCTTCAGTATCAATGGCTTATTGATAGTTCAGCCGCCTTAGACGCGATTTGGTCCACACCCTTTCTGCCTCAAGACTTGATGAAACTGTCGAGTCGTGCAAATCAATAATATATCGAAACGTTAGAAATGCTATCAAATGGATTGGTTGAAGCTGCCCCCTCTTAACAGTTTGCGCGCCTTTTCGGCTGTTGCTGAGACTGGAAATTATACCCTTGCGGCGCGTCAGTTGAGCGTCACTCACGCGGCCGTAAGCCAGCAGGTGAAAATTCTTGAGGCGCATTTGCAAGTCAGCCTTGTTGTCAGATCAGGGCGTAGCATTCAGTTGACAGATGAGGGTGCTTCGTTGGCTGGTGATCTTGAAATTGGTTTTGCCGCCCTTGGCCGCGGGGTTGAGCGTCTGAACCAACTGCAAGCGGAACGACCGGTTCAAATCACAATGTCCCCGGCCTTTGCCGCTGAGTGGCTGATGCCAAAAGTAAAAGATTTCCAGCAAAAACATCCCGGCATAACGCTGATGCTCAGCCCGACTGCCGATGTCGTCGAACTGAAACAGGGCGGAGTGGATATAGCAGTACGCTACCGCGACAAACGACGACCGGATTCAAGCATCAAGCCGCTTTTAGTCTCGGACATGATTGTAATCGGACACCCATCATTGATCGGCGACCAGGACCTGTCCAATCCGGCCGCTCTGGTTGATTTGCCGTGGTTGCAGGAACTTGGAACAAACGAAGCTGCAGAATGGTTGACGCTGCACGGAGTGGTTCCCGATCGCCCGTTGAAAGTGCATCAGATGCCTGGAAACCTGATTATGGATGCGGTGCGCCGGGGCGACGGAATTACCTTCACTGCGCGCGCATTCTTTCGCAATGACCTCAAGTCTGGCCGCGTTATTGAACTCTTTTCAGAGCAGGAGTTTGGCCTGTACTACATTGAAACACTGTCAGGCCCGTTGCGGCCTGCGGTACGGTCCTGTTTGCACTGGCTGTATTCCAATGCGGAACGGGTTTCGATTTGATCGGCAAAAGCAGAGAGTGATTTTGATTTTAATGTTGATCGCAGCCTTACCAAACCACCATTTTGCCTCACCCTACCGATGTCTGTCTGAACCGGGCGATCATATGTGGATTGACACAGGTTCATTTCCGAGGCGTTGTCAGCGGAGCGCGACTGCGTTCGTTTCCGGCAAAGGTGATTTTGGTCAACATTGACACGAACTCCTGGCGTTCTTTGTCGTCCAGTCCAGCCAGAATGTCAGGCTGCACCGCCCTCACATGCGGATCCGCGGCTTCTAACAGAACCTGACCTGCTTCGCTTAGACTAAGGGTCTTCGCCCGCCGGTCGCTGCGCGAGATATCGCGCCGCACAAGTGCGCGGCTTTCCAGGCGGTCGATCACCTTACCCAGCGTGGCCCGGTCATAGGCCACCAACCCGGCCAGTCCGGCCTGATCAATGCCGGGATACGCGCGGATACCGCACAGGGCGGCGTATTGCACCGGGGTCAGAGTCAGCCCGGCCAAAGCCATCCGTTCG
>DAOUQK010000411.1 GCA_030625695.1 Paracoccaceae bacterium
ACCCGCCCCGATACGACCCCGCCGATCGACAGCCCCGAAGTGCTTGAATTCGTCCGTCGCCGCGCCAATGAGGCCGCCCCGGTGAACGTCCTGCCCATGGCCGCCCTGACCAAAGGTCGGGAAGGTCGGGAAATGACCGAAATCGGCTTTCTGATGGACGCAGGCGCGGTTGCCTTCACCGATTGCGACCATGTGGTGCGCGATAACAAAGTATTTGCCCGCGCGCTAACTTATGCCCGTTCGTGCGGCGCTTTGGTGATCGCCCACCCTCAGGATCCGGGCCTTTCAAAAGGGGCCGCCGTCACCTCCGGCAAATTCGCCACCTTGCGGGGACTGCCGGGTGTTTCGCCAATGGCCGAACGGATGGGGCTGGATCGCGACATCGCGCTGATCGAAATGACCGGCGCGCGCTATCACGCGGACCAGATCACCACCCGTCGGGCGTTGCCTGCACTGGAGCGGGCCAGGAACAACGGGTTGGATATCACCGCCGGCATTTCGATTCACCACCTGACGCTGAACGAGCTGGATGTGGACGACTACCGGACCTTCTTTAAGGTCAAACCGCCGCTGCGTTCTGAGGAAGACCGTCAGGCAATGATCGGCGCTTTGCGCGACGGGCTGATCGACATCATCAGCTCGATGCACACGCCTCAGGATGAAGAAAGCAAACGACTGCCGTATGAGGAAGCCGCCAGCGGCGCTGTGGCGCTGGAAACTCTGCTGCCTGCGGCCCTAAGGCTGGTTCATTCAGGTCAGCTTGATCTGGCGCAATTGTTCCGCGCATTGTCGCTGAACCCTGCCAGGCGGCTGGGGCTGGAGGCTGGGCGACTAAGCGTCGGTGCCCCGGCTGATCTGGTGTTGTTTGACCCGGACGTGCCGTTTGTGCTGGATCGCTATTCGCTCAAGTCCAAGTCGCTGAACACGCCGTTTGACGGGGCAAGGATGCAGGGTAGGGTGCTGGCCACGTACGTTGCCGGAAACCAAGTGTATAGGAGAGATAATGCCGCCATTTGACAGTACAATTGCCGAGCTGCTGATCTGGGCTCTGGTCGGTTATGGCCTTGGGTCGATCCCGTTTGGCATGGTATTGGCCCGGGTCATGGGGCTGGGTAATCTGCGCGACATCGGGTCGGGCAATATCGGCGCCACCAATGTTCTGCGCACCGGCAACAAAAAGGCTGCGGCTTTGACGCTATTGCTGGACGGGGGCAAGGGTGCCGTTGCGGTGCTGATGGCGCGTGGTATGGGCGCTGGCGAAGATGCGGTGCAACTGGCCGCCCTTGCGGCATTTCTTGGCCATTGTTACCCCGTGTGGCTTGGCTTTCGTGGTGGCAAAGGTGTGGCAACTTTCCTTGGGCTGTGGCTGGCATTGGCCTGGCCGGTCGGTCTGGCCTGTTGCGCCACCTGGGCGGTGGCGGCGGGGCTGGGGCGGATTTCATCACTGGCGGCTTTAGTGTCGGCGTCGTTTTCAACCATCTGGGTGTTTGTCTTCGGGGCAGGACCGGCCTTGGTTCTGGGGATGATACTGACCCTGTTGGTGTTCTGGCGTCATCGCGCCAATATTGCCCGGATCAAGGACGGCAGCGAGCCGAAGATCGGCGCTAAAGCATGATCTCCACACGCGGCTTTAACCCGCCTCGCAGCCTTGAATATCGACCGCATGGCGCTGGCCCAGAACTGTAATCCGCATCAACGCACGATCCAACGCAAAGTCGGAACCAGATGTATGGCTGACATTGGCGACAATGCTCAGAAC
>DAOUQK010000396.1 GCA_030625695.1 Paracoccaceae bacterium
AGCAAATGTGACGCCCGCGCCGCCGCATCTGCGGCGCTCTCGCCATTGGCCAGTTGCGGCAGGATGATATTTTCGGCGGCACTGAATTCGGGCAGCAGATGGTGGAACTGATAGATAAACCCCACATCCCGGCGCCGCGTCTCTGTGCGCACGCGATCCCCCTGCCCGGTCATGTCCTGCCCGGCGATGGTCACCCGGCCTTGGTCCGGTGCATCCAACAACCCGGCAATATGCAACAAGGTGGATTTACCAGCCCCGGACGGGGCAACCAAAGCCACCACTTCTCCGGGTGCAATCTCAAGGTCGATACCGCGCAACACCTGAACCTCACCCGGCTTGCCACGCTTATAGGCCTTGGTGATCCCTTTCAGGGACAGGACCGGATCACTCATACCGCAACGCCTCAACCGGGTTCATCCGCGCTGCACGGCGCGCCGGAAAAATGGTAACGATGAACGACAACCCAAGGCTTAGCCCAACCGCGCTTAGCACATCATTCAAATGCAATTCAGCAGGCAAGGCATAGATCCCACGAATGGCCGGATCCCAGACACCGCCCCCCGCCACATAATTCACCAGCGAGAAAAGCGGGTCGATATAGATCGCAAAAAGGCACCCCAGAATGACCCCAAGGGTGGTGCCAACCAACCCGGTAAACGCGCCGCAAATAAAGAATATCCGCAGGATCGACCCCTCGCTCAAACCAATGGTGCGCAATATACCAATGTCTCGACCCTTGTTCTTGACCAGCATAATCAGCCCGGACACGATATTCATCGCCGCGATCAAAACCAGCACCGACAACAACACAAACATCACATTGTCCTCAACCTCCAACGCCCGCAAAAACCCGCCCGACGCATCCCGCCAGGTCCAGATCCTTGTGTTATCCCCCGCCGCGCGCAACACGTCCAATGCCATGTCATCCACGGCCTCGGGCGCGGACACCATCACCTCAATCTCATCCGCCGAGCCTTCGCGATTAAAGAACGACTGCGCTTCGGCAAACGGCATATAAACCCGCGTCCGGTCGATATCATAACGCCCGGCGCTGAAGATATAGACCACCTCATAGGCATTTATCCGTGGCTTGGTGCCAAACGGCGTCTTGACCCCATTGGGCGAAATCAGCTTGATCCGATCCCCCACATGCGCGCCAATCTGGCGCGCCACGCCTGAACCGATGGCGATGCCCTCGCCAAAGCGCATGATATCGCCAATCGCCTGTTCCGACCCGGCAATCCCCGGCAACGTGGCAAGGTTCTGTGCCGAAATACCCAGCACCTCGACCCCGGAATTACGCCGCGCCTTGGAAATCATCACTTGCGAGCGGATCAATGGGGCCGTGCGCGTCACCCCCTCCACTTCCGCCACCCGCGCGGCCATTTCGGTATAGTTGCGGATCGACCGGTCGATCTGTCCCTGCTCGTTCACCACCCCGGCGCTGTAAACGGTCACATGAGCGTTGGCGCCCAGAATTGTGCCGACAAATTCCGACCGGAAACCAGAACGTACCGCCAATGTGGCAATCAGCGCGAACACGGCCAAGGCAATGCCAATCAGGCTGATCCAGGTCATTACGCTGACCCCGCCCTCGGCCCGGCGCGCGCGCAAATAGCGCCAGGCAATCATCCATTCAAACGGGGCAAAGGCACCCGGAGTCTTAGTGGGAGTCTTAGTGCGGGTTCTGGCCATTTCGGCTCCTGCTTATTGGCAGGTTACCTGCGGTACAAACTCAGACAGGTCAACCCGTCCCGGGGTTCCTTCATTTCCATGTTGGAATTCCCGCCGACTTGCATCTGATTTGTAGCCAGCTCGCGAGAATGCGAAAGGTCAGCCAAATATCGACAGGTCCAGCGGTAAATACGCCCCCATCCAGATCGCCCGGTCACGGTGATCCGGCAAATGTTCGCCGGTATCTGGGTGGGTAAAGACAACCAACCCATCCCGGTTCAGCATCAGCCATTCAAGTACCTGCTGCAAATCGCCAGGCTCAAAGGCAAGCTGGCAAGACCACATCGGGTGTGGCCCGACACATTTTTCATGCACCCGGCCCTTTTCGACCGGCAATTGCGTGGCCGCTGCATTTGCCAGTGCGCGGGCTTGTTCGACGCTGGTTGCGTCAAAATAGATATGGGCGTGATAACCGATGATCTCGGACATTTCCGGATATCCTTGTTTACAGGCATTGGTAGTTCCCCAATCCCAGCCTTTGCCCTGGGTGCCGCAATATCAAGGCACATTTACGTTTGTGAAGAAATCTTTCGCAGGGTTGCGGCCCCCGTCGCCAAAGGCTAGCCCTTAGCCTATGGATTTACCTTATCTCACCCCGCTGAATGCGGAACAGCAAAAGACCCTGGGCCTGAGTGAACCACAACCATTGGCGCTGGCCGACCGGGTCCGGTATTCGGAACTTGATGTGCTGAACCACGTCAATAACAAGGCGTATATGGAATGGTTCGAAACCCTGCGGACCGAACATTTCTTCCGCCTTTGCGCGCCGTTTTATGAAGGGTTGGAACCTCCCCGCACGGTGCTGCGCAACGCGGATATTCACTATGTCAAAGAAATGGTTGCCGGGCAAAGTTACATTGCCACGGCGCGAATCTCTGCCTTTCGCAACACATCTTACACGATTGAACAAATGATCTGGTCGGATGGTCTGCGGGC
>DAOUQK010000100.1 GCA_030625695.1 Paracoccaceae bacterium
TAAAACACCGGGATATCCATTACCCGGAATTGCGCACCTTCAAAGTAAAGCTGGCGTTCCTGTTGGTCGTGGATCACCTTTCGCGCCCGGATTTGCCACAGGGGGGGGCGACCATTTTCACATATCCGGCAAGAGGTTACAGAGGTTTTATAAAGTTGCGAATAGCGCCCGTCGATCCGGGTCATTTGCAGCGTGGCCAGTTGCAATTGTTGATTGAACACCAGCCGCGCAGATTTCAACAACCCGTTTTGCAGCCCCTTGTCCAGTTCGGCAAATTCCGCCAGCACGGTGACATTGTCGCCCTGATCAATCCTTATCGGACCTTCAACCGTCAGTTTGCCACTGGTCCGGTCAAAGGTGATGCGGGCGGCGCGCAGGCGAATATCCCCCTGAAATGCCTGCACGTTGCCTTCGGCGATCAATGTCCTGTCACGGGTCAGGAACACCCGGTCCGCCACCAGCAACGCGGGTGGTTCGTTACCAGACGGGGGATTGGATTGTGCCACGACCGGCCCGGATAAAACCAGCGCCAGTATTAAGGATATCAGCCGCGTGCGCATCATCCGTCCTCGGAATGGAGCAACAGCCCCCAGGTCAGCAGGATCGACGCCACCGGCGGGGCCCAGGCGGCAAAAACAACCGGAATTTGCCCATTTTCTCCCAGGATTTGCGCAAAGTTGCGGATGAAATACAGCGAGAATCCCAGCAATACGGCGGCCAGCACCGAAACACCTGTGCCACCAAAACGCGTATGTCGCATAGTGAATGCCGCCCCGACCAGCACCATGGCCATCAGAAACAGCGGCCGGGCCAGTTCGACCTGAAACCAGACCTCGTGACGTTTGGTGGAAAACCCGGCCTGCGCCAGATCACGGATGGTGGCGGGCAGGTCATAGATCGAAATGCCTGAGGGGCTGCCCAGCGATTCACGAATGCGTTCCTGGGTCAGGGTTGTCGGAATGCGCAGAAATTCATGATCCTGTGCGTTGGATTCCGGGTTCACACCACGTTCCAACGGCCAGACCTTGGCATTGCCCAACAGCCAGTCCCCCCCCATCAGGCGTGCATTGCGCGACACAATCCGCCGGGTCGGCCCGCCGCCGGGCGCATATGACAAGATGGTCACGCCATACAGGATCAGCGGTTCCGCGCTGTACCCCGTGGCGTGGATCACTGATTGGCCGTCCGGGTTGCCTTGCCTCAGCCACAAGCCTTCACCGCTAAGCGACAGGGCCGCAGGTCCGCCGGTGCGGTACGTATCCGAAAGCTGTTGATAGCGGTTCGAGGTGGCGGCAACAATCGGGTTCAGGGTGCTGACTGCCAGCCCGCCAATCAGTGCCGCCACCGCCAAGGGTGCTGCCAGCGCGCGAATGCCAGACCGGCCCGTCGCCCGTGTCACCACCAGTTCCGAGGACCGCGCGAGGCCGACAAACAGAACGATGGTGGCAAGGATCATCAACAGTGGCAGAATTTCACTGACCGCTTCGGGGGCATTCAACAGGGTCAGACCAAACAACTGGCCAAAGCTGACATCGACCCCTTCAAAGCGGCGCAATTGTTCAATCAGATCGATCAGCATGATCAGGGTCAGAAAAACGGCACCAATCAACAGGAAACTGGCGCTAAAACGGCGGGCAAAATAGAAATCTAGGGTCATGTGTTGCCCCCCATCACCCGGCTTTGCGGTCGCCGCAATAGTAACTTAAGCGGTCGCGAGGCGATTTTCAGGAACAATGTGGCCAATGAGATACCCACCAGCGTCGGCAGATACAGCAGCGGCCATAAACTAGGATTGTTCAGAACCGGTTCCGAAACCACGCCGCGCAGCACCTCCAGCAGGATCAACAGGACAAAGGCGATCAACGCCTGACGCCAGACGCCAAACCGGGAATAGCCCCCCAGCATAAGCGTGGCAAAGCCAATCAACGTGACGGCGATGCAGATGGTTGCGCGCGAAAACCGCAGGTGCAATTCCTCAACCAACTGGCCGGTGGAATAGCCATCGTTGGCGGTGACCGCATCCCGGTCCGTCATCAGTTCCAATGTGCCGATGGCGCGGATATTGCGGGTTCGGCCATAATCCGGTTTGACCAACTTACTGATATTATACGAAAAGTCGGCAAAAACGGTGGTCGACAGGGTGCGATTCCGCGCATCCAACCGCTGCGCCATGCCATCAACCATGATCAGATTGGCCTGGGTTTCATTGCGCACCAGAAATGCTTTGCGCCCGGTATAGATCACTGTCTGTTCCGGGGCGCGCCGGTCCGACAGGAACACATCGTTCAGGGTGCCATCCGGGTCAATCTCGCGGATATAAAACGTCACACCGGGGGCCGGGTGCAGGAATTGCCCTTCGGTCAACAGGCGGGCGGTGATGTTGCGTTTCACTTCGGCCTCACGTACCCCCAGTTGAGTGATCGAAGCGGGCAACAGCACATGAGTCAGAATGCTCATCATCGCCGCCGTAATCAACCCGAACACCAGCGCCGGCCGGGCCATTTGCCAGGGGCTTGACCCGGTGGCCTGAATCACCGTCAGCTCGCTCTCGCTGTTCAGGCGGTTGGTCACCCAAAGCGCCGATGCGAACGCCGCCATAGGCAGCACCATACGGATCAGATTGGGCAGGGTCAGGGCGGTGAATTCAAGGAACACCAGCGCCGATTGGCCGTCGCCTATCAGCCGGTCAAACAGCACAACCGCCCGGTTGATCCAGAACACAGCCACCAGAATCAGCGAGAAAAAGCCAAAGAACAGCAGGTATTGCGACAGGACATATCTGTCGTAGCGTGACACTGCGATACCCCCGATGTGACTGCCTCGAATTATTGACTGGCATAATAGTGTAAAAGGCCTGTGGATAAAACTGATATCTGGTCAATGTGGCGGGGTCACGCTACCAAGCTATAGAAAATCATCTTCAGGAGCCGCGATATGAGCCGTCTAACCCCAATATCCTTTGAAACCAGTGAAATAGAAGCCATCGCCAGCGCCACCGGACGGGTGGCCATAATCGTCACGCCCGACGGCAAGATGGACAAGGCGGCACGCCGGGCCAACCGGCTGACCAAGGGCGCGGTGGCGCGGCTGTTGGAAAGCGACGGATTCGGCGCGGCCAAACCTGGCAAGGTGATTACCATGGCGTGGCCCGCAGGCATGGCCGCCGAGGCGCTGGATGTGCTGGTTCTGGAACGACGCGCGTCGGTGATTGAGGCCCGCAAAGCCGGGGCCGCATTGGCCAAGGTCAAAGGCGACAAGGCATTGTTGGTGATGGCTGGCGGTCTGGCGCGGCCCGAAGATCTGGCGTTGGGGTTAATTTTGCGTGACTACCGCTTTGAGGCGCATAAAACCGCACCGGATACTGAAGTCGGCGGGGTTACCATCCACCATACCAAAGCGGATGAGTTGTCCTTGGACAGCGTGCGCGCAATTGCCGATGGCGTGGTAATGACCCGCGATCTGGTCAATGAACCCGCCAACGTGCTGACCACCACCGAATTTGCCGACCGTCTGGTCGAGATGCAAGGTCTGGGCCTCAAGGTCGAAGTGCTGGACGAGGCCAAGCTGGAAGAGCTTGGCATGCGCACGTTGCTGTGTGTCGGGCAGGGGTCCGACAGCCCGTCCAAAGTGGTGGTGATGCAGTGGAACGGCGGGGCCGACGGCGACGCCCCCCTGGCGCTGGTCGGCAAAGGCGTGGTGTTCGACACTGGCGGTATTTCGTTGAAACCGGCGGGTGGCATGGAAGACATGACCATGGACATGGGCGGCGCCGGCGTGGTCGCCGGGACCATGCGCGCGCTGGCGATGCGCAAAGCCCGCGCCAACGTAGTCGGTCTGGTTGGTCTGGTCGAAAACATGCCCTCCAGCAACGCGGTGCGCCCTGGCGACGTGGTGCGTTCGATGAAGGGTGACACGGTCGAGGTGATCAACACCGATGCCGAAGGCCGTCTCGTGCTGTGTGACGTGATGTGGTACGCGCAAGAGCGGTTCAAACCTGCGGGGATGATTGATCTGGCCACCCTGACCGGCGCGATCATTGTCGGACTTGGGCATGAAAATGCCGGCGTATTCTCCAACGATGACGCCCTGTGCAAAGCGTTCCTCAAGGCGGCGGATGCCGAAGGCGAAGGCGCATGGCGCATGCCTTTGGGCACGGCCTATGACGAGTTACTGAAATCCCGCATTGCTGACATGAAAAACATCGGTGGCCGCCCTGCGGGATCAATCACCGCCGCCCAGTTCCTGTTACGGTTCGTGCAGGACGGTATGCCGTGGATACACCTCGACATTGCCGGGGTTGCTTCGGTCAAAGCCGAGACATCGCTGGCCCCCAAGGGCGCGACCGGCTGGGGTGTCATGGCGCTGAACCGGTTGGTGGCGGATATGTTCGAAGGGGGCTGATCCCATGGGGGCGGTGTATTTCTATCACCTGACGCGCGGGCCGTTAGAGGCGACATTGCCGGTGTTGCTGGGCAAAGCCCGCGCCGCCGGCTGGCGGGTTGCTGTGCGTGGAGTGGACGAGGGCCGGATGCAATGGCTTGATCAAAAACTGTGGACCGGCCCCGACGAAGGCTTTCTGGCGCATGGGCTGGCGGGCGGCGACCACGACGCCGATCAGCCGATCCTGCTGACCTGCAAGACGCAGGCAGGGAACGACCCGGCCTGTGTGATGAGCATCGACGGCGCGGTTGTTACGCCCGAAGAAGTGGCCGGATTGGAGCGGGTTTGCATCCTGTTTGACGGCAACGATCCCGAAGCGGTGCAACAGGCGCGAACCCAGTGGAAAACCCTCACGGATGCGGGCACGTCGGCGCAATACTGGTCTGAAGAATCCGGGCGGTGGGAGAAGAAGGCGGAGAAATAGGGAGCATCTTTTTCAAGTGTGCGTACTTTGCGGTCATTCGCCTCTTGCCAATTGGCGGCAGGTTCAAAAAATATACGGCAAACCCGATGGGCGCATCAAATGAGAAGATCCAATTATGCCGAATGAAAATGTTACTGCCGTCAGATATGGTGCTAGAGCCTTCGAATTTGTTCGCAGCAGCAGCGTTCTTTGTTGCGGCATCCATGATGGCTGGCTTCCGTCTGCGTGTCTCTTGCTTGGGTTCGCGTGCGAGCTTCTGGCGAAGCGACGCCTACTGCATGAGGGTGTCCCTGAAGACGATCTTCGCAACGCACCTTATGGTCACAATATTTCGGGCATGTGGCGCGATAAGACGGAACTGTTTGCAGAAGCCGAATGCCTCGTTGCCGAACTTAAGGAAAACCCGAGTCCAAATGGCGTGGGCAAGTTCTTTGATTGGAGCCTACACTTCGACCAATTGGCTCAAGGGCACTCTCAAAAAAGCGACTATTCGCTTCGCTATCACCAGGGAGAATCCATTTTTGCAGACCCCATGGCCGTGACCGTGGTGTTGTCGAAAATCTGCCTTGACGAGCAGGAAAAGAGCCACAATTGGATACCCTGATGGCGTTGCGTTATAGCCTCGAAGCAGACATCCAACTTTCCCGGACACGTAACAACAGCCTTCTCACCGCGTCAGCACCAACCCCTGCGATGTGATCTCGATCTTGCTCCAGTGGTGCAGATAACTCATCCCCAACAGCGATTTTTCCAACTCGCCCTGATTGACCCAGGCGCGGATATTGCGGTCTGAAATCTTGCCCAAGGCCACACGGTCAAGGCGCACTGGCGCTGTACGCACCTCGCCGTTGGCCGTTACTGCGCGTCCGGTAAAGTGCAGATCGTCCGGGTTCAGGCCAATCCGCGCCGCATCCGCTTGCGTCAGAACCAGATGGGTCGCGCCTGTGTCCACCAGAAAATCAACCGACACATCATTGACCAGCAGCGTCAGATAGAAATGCCCGTCGCGTGCGCGGGGCACTTCGACCTGATCGGCACTGACAAAGCTTTGACGTGGCAAAACGGTCTGGCGGATATCATCCCACAGCCCATAAGCCGCAAGAACCCCAAGGAAAATCAGCACCCAAGCAATCGCCGCCTGCGCCAGTTTGCCCAACGACTGACGGTTATGCACCAGAAACCAGACCACCAGAACCGAACCAAGAATGCCCAGATACGCCAGCCTGCCAAAGTCGGGTTCGTTCATGCGCGGGCCCTCCTGTTAACTGGCAAAGCCAAATTCACGTAAACCTTCAAGAATGAACTGCACGGCAAGGGCTGCCAGCAACATACCCAAAAGACGCGTCACAACCTCGATCCCGGTCTTGCCCAGCAACCGTTCCAACATTCCCGAGAGCAGGAACATCGCCAGCACCACCACCATTACCGCGATCATCACCCCAACCACCAGGGCCAGTCCTTCGCCCCCCGATTGTTGCCCGCTCAGCAGGATGATTGACGCGATTGACCCCGGCCCGGCAATCAGTGGAATGGCCAGCGGGAACACCGACGGGTCGGGCATATCTTCCTCGACCTTGTCCTCGCGCCGTTTTGAGCGCCGTTCAAACAGCATGTCCAACGCGGTCAGGAACAACAACGCACCCCCCGCCACCCGGAACGCCGCCATCGAGATACCGATAAAGCCCAGCAACGCCTCGCCAAAGCCAGCAAACAACGTCAGAAGTCCGGCCGCTACGGCGCAGGCGCGAAAGGCAATCATGCGACGGGCCCGGGGCGACATGCCTCTGGTCAGGGCGACAAACATCGGTGTCAGGCCAAACGGGTCGATGATCACCAGAAGGGTGACAAACGACGTAATCAGAAACGTGGTGTCGATCACAGGATCATCACAGCGCCTCTGCCACCTCCAGCTTTTCCAGTGCGGCCAGCCACATGGCTTCGGCCCGGTCCAACCCATTCATGACTTCGGCGTATTTGCCTTGCCACACAGCGACTTCGCCTTTGCGGGCGTCTTCGTATAGGGCAGGATCGGCCAGCTTCACCGACAGTTTGTCACGCATCCCGTTCAGTTTTTTCACCCGTTCTTCGCCTTTACGCACCTCTGTCCGCAAGGTCTGGATGGCATCGCGGGATGGGCGCTTGGGCTTGGGCTTATCCTGCTTTTTGCCCGGCTTATCGCGGGTCAACAACAGCGTACGATAAGATTCCAGATCGCCCTCGTAAGGCTTAACTGTTCCCTCCGACACCAGCCAAAGCCGGTCCGCCACAAGGCTAAGCAAATGCATGTCATGGCTGACCAGAATGACCGCGCCACTATAGGCGGTAAGTGCTTCGACCAGTGCCTCGCGACTTTCGATGTCCAGGTGGTTGGTTGGTTCGTCCAGAATCAGCATATGTGGCGCGTCGATGGTGGCCAGCAGCAGGGAAAGCCGGGCTTTTTGACCGCCCGACAGACGCCCCACCTCGGTATCGGCCTGATTGGCCCCCAGGCCAAAGCCGGCCAGCCGGGCGCGCAGTTTTGCCTGCCCCTCGCCGGGGCGCTCGCGGTACAGGTGCATCAGCGGGGTTTCGTCGATAAACAGTTCGTCAACCTGGTGTTGGGCAAAGAAACCAATACGCAGTTTGTTCGAATGGGTCATCTTGCCCGACATGATTTCCAGGCGTGCGGATAGCATTTTGGCCAGGGTGGATTTACCTTCGCCGTTCTTACCCAGCAGGGCAATGCGGTCGTCCTGGTCAATCCGCAGGTCCAGCCTGCTAAGGATCGCTTTGCCGTCATAGCCCACAGAAGCGCCCTCGGTGGCGATAATCGGCGGCGACATTTCTTCTGGCTCGGGAAAGGTGAACACTGTGCGCGCGGCGTCTTCGGGCGCGCGAATTGTCTCCATTTTCTCGAGCATCTTAACACGGCTTTGCGCCTGTTTGGCCTTGCTGGCCTTGGCTTTGAAACGGTCAACAAAGCTTTGTAAATGGGCGCGGCGCAGATCCTGTTTCTTGGCGGCGGCGGCCTGGACGGCACGATTGGCGGCGCGCTGGCGGGCAAACTGGTCGTAATTGCCGGAATAAAAGGTCAGCCCGCGCTCTTCCAGGTGCAGAATGGCGCCGACCGACCGGTTCAGCAGTTCGCGGTCGTGGCTGATGATAATAACCGTATGCGGGTATTTCACCAGATAGGCCTCAAGCCAGAGCGCGCCTTCGAGGTCAAGATAGTTGGTCGGTTCGTCCAGCAGCAGCAGGTCAGGTTCGGAAAACAGCACGGCAGCCAGGGCCACACGCATGCGCCACCCCCCCGAGAAGTCCGAGCAGGGGCGCAACTGATCTTCGGTGTCAAACCCCAACCCCTTAAGGATCGAGGCCGCGCGGGCCTCGGCCGACCAGGCGTCAATATCGGTCAGACGGTTCTGAATATCGGCGATGCGGTGCGGCTCGGTGGCGGTTTCGGCCTCGGCCAGTAGTTCCGCGCGTTCGATGTCGGCCGCCAGCACGGTATCAATCAGCGATACGCCGGACGAGGGGGCCTCTTGCGATATGCCGCCGATTCGGGACCTGCTGGGCAGCGAAATGTCGCCCGAATCCAGGGCGAGTTCGCCATAGATCAGGCGGAACAGGGTGGTTTTCCCGGTGCCATTGCGGCCAATCAGGCCAACTTTATGGCCATAGGGAATGGTGGCGCTGGCCCCTTCAAACAGGGGGCGGCCTTCAACGGAGTAGTTTATATCATCAATTCGTAGCATGGGCGCGGTTTGGCGCAGGTGGGCGCGGCTGTCAATCGGCTCTGGTGGTCATTACGCACCAAAATCCCTTTTCATGCGCCGCACCCCGTGTTAGGCGGCGCGCGATATACAGGCGCACGGGCATGGGGCCCGATGTGCCGCAATCAAGGAGATTACCGATGACACTCGAACGCACATTTTCGATCATCAAACCCGATGCCACCCGTCGCAACCTGACCGGCAAGATCAACGCCAAGTTCGAAGACGCAGGTCTGCGCATCGTCGCCCAAAAGCGTATTCACATGACCAAGGCTCAGGCCGGCGTTTTCTACGGCGTCCACTCTGAACGCCCGTTTTATGACGAGCTGTGCGAATTCATGTCGTCCGAACCAGTGATCGTTCAGGTTCTGGAAGGCGAAAACGCCATCACCCGCAACCGTGAAATCATGGGCGCCACCAACCCGGCAGACGCGGCCCCCGGTACCGTGCGTGCCGATTTCGCTGAAAGCGTTGGCGAAAACTCGGTCCACGGCTCGGACGCACCGGAAACAGCCGCAATCGAAATCGCTTACTTCTTTTCCGGCCTTGAACTGGTTGGCTAAAGCCATTCAAGCCAAATGAACCTGTCCCATCTCCTTGCCGCTCGTGCGGAAGTAGGCAACCCGGTTCGCGCCGGGTTGATCGGGGCAGGTAAATTCGGCTCAATGTTCCTGTCGCAGGTTGCCTTTACCGACGGCCTGGAAGTGCCGGTGATTGCCGATCTCGCGCCAGACAATGCTCGTGCCGCCTGTGTCACGGTTGGTTGGGACGACGCCCGCATCGCCGCCACGCGGTTTTGCGACAATGGCAATGATCTGATCGCGGATCCCAGTATCGACGTGGTGATCGAAGCAACCGGCAATCCGGCGGCGGGCCTCGCCCACGCGCAAATGGCCCTTCACCACGGCAAACACATTATCATGGTCAACGTCGAGGCCGACGTGCTGGCCGGGCCACTACTGGCCGAACAATTTCGCGCTGCCGGATTGGTTTATTCCATGGCTTACGGCGACCAACCGGCCCTGACCTCCGAACTGGTGGATTGGGCAAGGGCCGCCGGGTTCACGGTGACTGCGGCCGGCAAGGGCACCAAATACCTACCACAATATCACGACGTTACCCCGGATGACGTCTGGCACCACTATGGGCTGACGGCGGACGAGGCGGCAAAGGCCGGCATGAACAGCCAGATGTTCAATTCGTTTCTCGACGGCACCAAATCGGCAATTGAAATGGCCGCGATATCCAATGGCTGCGATCTCACGGCCCCAACCGATGGCCTGCTGTTCCCGCCCTGTGGAACCCACGATTTACACAACACCTTACGCCCAAGCGCCAAAGGCGGCGTGCTGGAAAGTGAAGGCATGGTCGAAGTCGTCTCGTCTCTGAACCGCGATGGCACCGAAGTGGCCAATGATCTGCGCTGGGGCGTTTACGTGATCCTGAAAGCGCCAAATGACTACGCCGCCGGATGTTTTCGCCAATACGGCCTGCCGACCGACGACACCGGCCAATACGCGGCGATGTACAAGCCGTTCCATTTGATCGGTCTGGAACTGGGTATTTCAGTGCTGTCCGCCGTCTTGCGCGGAGAACCAACCGGCCAGTCGCGCGCCTTTAATGCTGACGCGGTGGCCGTGGCCAAACGCGATTTGCGCGCGGGCGAACTGCTTGACGGCGAAGGTGGCTTTACGGTTTGGGGACGGTTGATGCCGGCCAGCCGCTCGCTGGAAACCAACGCCTTGCCGATCGGTCTTGCCGGCGGGGTTGCGATGGTGCGGGACGTGCAAAAAGGCGCGGTTCTGCGCCAGACGGATGTCAAACTGGACTTGACTGATCCGGCTTACAAGCTGCGCCTGCAAATGGAGCAATCGGCCTAAGGCC
>DAOUQK010000172.1 GCA_030625695.1 Paracoccaceae bacterium
TCTTCTGCCAAAAGCGCCGCCGTGGCGGCGGCTGGGTCGGAAATAAAGCGGAACTCGACCTTTTCCATCGCCACGCTGGCAGCGTCGCGGTAATCTTCGTTGCGGACCAGGACCATACGGTCGCCACGGGTCCAGCTGTCAAACCGGAACGGGCCAGTGCCGATGGGGTTGGTTTTGTTGTCGTCTGCCGTCTCGGGGGCGACGATGCTGGCGTCACCCTTGGCCATGTTGAACAGAAAGAAGGCGTCCTGTTTGCTTAGCACGATCCTGACCGTATGCGGGTCAACCACGGTCACAGAGGCGATGGATTTGAAGATTTTCTTTGAGGGGTTCACGCTGTCTTCGGCCATGGCGCGGTCGAACGAGAATTTGACGTCATCAGCGTTAAAATCACTGCCGTCGTGATATTTCACACCTTGGACCAGTGAAAAGGTATAGGTCAGGTTATCGTCGGAAATTTCCCAACTTGTGGCCAGATCCGGCAGGACTTCTCCGGCTTGGGTGACATTTGTCAGGGATTGAAAGACGTTATGGGTGAAAATGCCGTCGATTGATGCCGTCGCGTCCGCCGTCGGATCAAGTGTCGTTGGTTCCTGTTGCATACCAATGACAACACTGGATTTGGCGGATGCTATGGTTCCCATCAGGCCAATTCCAACCGCCAGAACACACGTAGCAAACGTGGAGGGTCTCAAATCAAACAACATCGTCAGCACTCCCTATATATTTCGTTGCACACCAACTGATGAACATATTCATTACATGGCGGGTCAATGTCAGGAAGTCTGCAAGGTTAACTTGTTTGGAGTCAATGGGTCTGCCAATCTTTCTGGGTGTGATCGCGGGAATTGCCGACATGAACCTGCGAGCGCTTTGTCAGATGAATCGCCACCGCTGTGGGGCGTTTTGGCGCATTTTCTGCGGTTGGCGGCTGGTGGGTTGGCGGGCGCGTAGAAATGTGGGTTCCACGGGTCGGCTCCACTGGGCGTCGGTGGGTTGTCCGTTGTGACCACCAGCCTTAGATCAGGATTAAGGCGCGACACTGGCGGCCAGCATCCGGACACCCGGAATGTCCAGGCAATCACCACTTGTCCGGCGAATGCCAGTTCTGAAAACGACACCGCCGACAAAACGCGCTTTCTTTGGCCACGATACCGAACAGGTTGACGCTGACAGGCTAAGACCGCAGCAGGCATTTGAAGATATGACTTGGAAAATGGTAGCATAGGGTTAATAACTAAACTGTCTGGAAATAGGCGCGAAGTTCATGGTATTTACCGCAACAGAACAATTCAACTCAGTGATCTCAGCCATTGACGCCGTCAATGCCGAGGACCCGCGCAAAATCACCGTGGATGGACACGAGCAACCGTTCGAAACTGTCTATGCCAGCCGCATGACTGAAACGCTTGAACGCATGTACCCGGACGCCTCGGAACTCCTGCGCATCGCCGCACGTGCACAACATATCCGCCGCTGGCAAATTCCGCGTGACACCCATCCGATGAATCGCGAGGGCTATCAGAAATGGCGGCTGTCCATGCGCCAGCTGCACGCCGACCTGGTGGGTGGCCTCATGACAGACAATGGGTATCGTGCCGACGACATTGCATTGGTGGGCAGCTACCTGCGCAAACAGGCGCTGAAACGTGTGGCGGATTCACAAGCGTTGGAAAACGTCGTCGATGTGGTGTTTCTGGCCTACTATTGGGACGATTTCGTTGAAAAGTTTTCCAACTACGACGATGACAAACTTATCGACATCGTCGGCAAAACCTTGCGCAAAATGTCAAGCCACGGCCACGCCGCCGCCCTGGCGCTGGATCTGCCGCCCGAAACCACCCGGATCGTTCTGGCCGCGGTCGAGCGGGAAAAAGATACCCTGGCAAAGATGGCAGAGCGGGAAAACGGTTAGAGCGTGTCGCGTTATAAATAAGGCCACTCGACAAAAAAACCGCCGCACATCCCGGGCGGGGATGGCGGCGGCAAGGTATGCAGGTCTCATGTAATGTCAGGCGTGGCAGGGACAAGAGGCACGTCCCGGGACATATGTTGGGACAAAATCAGCCACAGACAGGCATGAGAATCGCAGGCAGATTCGGGGTCAGATCAACTCGGGCAGATGCAAGGCCACCACCAGAATGACCGTCAGCGCCACAAGCCCCAGACCATCCTGCAAAAGCGTGTCTTGCGAGCGGCGAAAACTGGATTTGATTTGGTGAAACATAAGCGGGCTCCGGTCGGTTGGTTAGTCATTTGTTGACCCTTTGTTCTCACTTAAGCCGCCCCGTGTAAAGAACTTTATGAGAACATTTGTGAACTTTTTATAAACACCCAACCTAACCTACTGAAATCAAACGAATTGCCCGATCCTGACGCATCAACCACAATAACACCCGTGCCGCCCGCCCGCGTTTGCTGGTCAATTCCGGGTCCCCGGCCAGCAACGCCCGCGCATCACTTTGCGCCACCGCCATCAGCGGCGCCTGCCGTTCCAGATCAGCAATGCGAAACACCGGCAAGCCCGATTGCGCCGTGCCAATCAAATCCCCGGCACCGCGCATTTGCAGGTCGGTCTCGGCGATGACAAAGCCATCCTCGGTCTCGCGCAATACTTCCAAGCGCTTTCGCCCGCCCTCCGTTACTGGTGCCTGATACATCAGCAAACAGGTCGATTGCGCCTCGCCCCGCCCGACACGCCCGCGCAATTGGTGCAATTGCGCTAGGCCAAATGTCTCGGCCCTCTCGATCACCATGATCGTCGCGTTGGGCACATCAACCCCGACCTCGATCACCGTGGTCGCCACCAGAACACTGGTCTCACCGGTCTGAAATGCGCGCATGGCTGCGTCTTTGTCGGCCGGCGGCATTTGCCCGTGCACCAACCCAACAACCCCTTCGCCCAAAATGGCACGCAGCCGTTTAAACCGGTCCTCGGCGGCCGTCAGGTCCATGGTTTCGGATTCATCCACCAACGGACAAACCCAGTAACATTGCCGCCCGTCGGCAATCGCTTTTCGCAAATGATCAATGACACCGTCCATCTTGTCGGTACTCATCACCGCCGTCTTGATCGGCTTTCTTCCGGGCGGCTTTTCATCCAGCACCGACACATCCATGTCGCCGTATTGCGCCAGGGCAAGGCTGCGCGGAATTGGCGTCGCCGTCATCACCAACACATCCGCGCCCTGGCCTTTTTCCGCCAATTCCATCCGCTGACGCACCCCAAACCGGTGCTGTTCATCGACTACAGCCAGCCGTAAATCTTTGAATTCAACACCCTTTTGGAAAACCGCATGGGTGCCCACCAATATCTGGATATCGCCGCGCGCCAAAGCCTCAAGCTTGGCCTGCCGCTCGCCCCCCTTATCGCGCCCGGTCAGGATTTCCAGCACCACGCCCGCGCCCTCGGCCAAGGGCCGCAACCCTTGCAAATGCTGGCGCGCCAAAATCTCAGTGGGCGCCATCATCACCCCCTGCCCGCCGACCTCGACCGCCACCAGCAACGCCATGAACGCCACTAACGTCTTTCCCGATCCCACATCGCCCTGCAACAGGCGGTTCATCCGGTCTGGGTTGGCCATATCGGCGGCGATCTCCTCGATTGCCCGTGCCTGTGCGCCCGTCGGTTTATACGGCAGCGTTTTCAACACCTTGGACTGCAACCGCCCATCACCTTTACTGACAATCCCCCGCGCCTTTTTCTCGCGCCGCCGCGCCAGGGCCAGCGTCAGTTGGTGCGCCATCAATTCATCATACGCCAGCCGTGCGCGCGCCGGTGCATCAGCACTGATATCGTCGAGCCCCTGCGGCGCATGTGCGCTTCGTACCGCATCGCCCCACCCCGGCCATTTCTGTTGCGTCAACTGCCCCGGATCAATCCATTCGTCCAGTTCCGGCACCCTTGCCAGCGTACTTTGCACCGCCTTGTACATGGTCTTCTGCGTCACCCCCTGGGTGAGATGATAGGTCGGTTCGAACTCTGGAATATCCCCCGCCTCTTCCACCGGCAGGATGTAATCCGGGTGCACCATCTGCGCCATCCCATCGAACAGCTCTAACTTACCCGACACCACCCGCTTGGTCCCTCCGGGCAGGATATTGCGCAAATACTGGTCATGGGCGTGAAAGAACACCAGCTGAAAATCGGCCTGCGCATCCTCGACATGCACGCGGTAAGCGGCCCCGCGCCGCGACGGCGCACGGTGCGCACCAACGGTCACTGTCACGGTCAAGGTGGTCGGCAACTCCGCGCCTTTGATAGTGTCGCGCCGGGTCCGGTCAACCACTGCGTAAGGTAATGAAAACAACACGTCACGCGGGGCTTCAACCCCGGTTTGTTCCAACAGCTTCGCAGTCTTCGGCCCAACGCCCTCAAGCGTTTCAAGCGAGGCAAACAACGGGAATAATTGTTCTGGCCGACCGCTCATAACGCGCCAATCAAGGCCAGCCAGCCATCTTCGTCCAGGGTTTTAATACCCAGTTCAACGGCCTTTTTCGCCTTTGATCCCGCCCCTGGCCCGGCCACCAGAATATCGGTCCTGGCACTGACAGATCCCGAAACCTTGGCCCCCAGCGCCTCGGCCCGCGCCTTGGCTTCGGCGCGGGTCATGCGCACCAATGTGCCTGTGAAAACCACCGTTTTGCCCGCCACCGGGCTACCGTCCGTGTCGGGGCGCTTGGCCGGTTCGATCTGCAACAGTGCTGCCAACCGGTCAATCGAGGCGCGCTCGGCGTCTTGCGCAAACGCCGTCACCAGCGAGGTCGCCAACACCTCGCCAACCCCGTCAATGCCGTTCAATTCCTCCCACTCCGGGCCGGGATCGCGGGCTGCGGTCATAGCTGTTTCGAAAACCGGCCATTCACCGTAATGCAACGCCAGCATGTTCGAACCCGCCTCGCCCACATGCCGAATACCCAACGCAAAAATAAATCGCCCCAACGGGATACGGGATTTATCCGCAATTGCCGCAAACAGGTTATCAGCCGATTTCTCGCCCCAGCCCTCGCGGTTTTTGAGCTGTTTCAACCCCACCCCATACCGCTCCTTGAGGGTGAATATATCCGCAGGCTCCCTAATCCAGCCATCCCGGTAAAACTGCTCGACCTGCTTCGCCCCCAGTCCGTCAATGTCAAACGCCCCGCGCGCCACAAAGTGCTTTAGCTTTTCAACCGCTTGCGCCGGGCAGATGATTCCCCCGGAACAGCGACGGACCGCGTCGCCCTCTTCGCGGGGTGCATCGCTGCCACATTCCGGACATTTCACCGGGAACACAAAAGCGGTAGAATCATCGGGCCGCTTGCCAAGGTCCACATCGGCAATCTTCGGAATCACGTCACCGGCCCGGTAAACTTGCACCCAATCGCCAACGCGAATGTCCTTGCCATCGCGAATCGGCGCCCCACCCGCATCGCGCCCGGCAATGTAATCTTCATTATGTAGTGTGGCATTCGATACCACCACGCCGCCCACCGTGACCGGCGCCAGCCGCGCCACCGGAGAAAGCGCTCCGGTGCGGCCAACCTGAATGTCGATGCCTTCCAGCCATGTCCAGGCCAGTTCGGCGGGGAATTTATGGGCAATCGCCCAGCGCGGCGTGGTTGACCGAAACCCAAGGCGGGCCTGCAAAGCAAGGTCATCAACCTTGTAAACCACCCCGTCGATGTCATAGCCCAGCGTGGCGCGCTGGGTTTCAATCCGGGCGTAGTGCGCCAGCATCTGATCGGGGCCATCGCAGAGCGCCGTCAGCGGGTTGACGGAAAACCCCAAGCTGGCAAGCTGGTCTATCGCGCCTTTTTGACTGGCAGCCAAAGGCGCCGACAAATCCCCCCAGGCATAGGCGAAAAACCGCAAAGGGCGGGCGCGGGTTATGGCCGTGTCCAATTGGCGCAATGACCCGGCGGCGGCATTGCGTGGGTTGGCAAAAACCTTACCCCCCGCTTTGGTTTGGGCCACGTTCAGGGCGGAAAAATCAGCGTGGCTCATATAGACTTCGCCGCGCACCTCAAGAATACCAGGCGCGTTTTCAAGGTGTTGCGGGATATCACTGATAGTGCGGGCATTCTGGGTCACGTTTTCGCCCACCTCACCGTCACCACGCGTGGCCGCCTGCACCAATCGCCCGCCCTCATAGCGCAGCGAAAGCGACAGGCCGTCAATTTTCGGCTCGCTGGTATAAGCCAGCGGCGCGTCAGCCTCTAACCCCAGAAACTTACGAACACTTGTGTCAAACGCGATCACATCGCCTGGATCGAACGCATTGCCCAATGACAACATCCGCACCACATGGGCAACCTTGACAAACCCGCCCTGCACAGAGGCACCAACCAGATCAGACGGGCTATCATTGCGTTTCAGGTCCGGGAAAAGCACTTCAATCGCCGCATTGCGCCGCTTCAGCGCGTCATACTCTGCATCCGAAATGTCCGGCGCATCCGCGCCGTGATAGGCGGTATTGGCCGCGTTCAGCACATCCGCCAAACGAGCAAGTTCTGCCTTAGCCTCTGCCTTGGTCAGGTTCGAAATTTCAATCTGGTCTGTCAACGTCATGCCCCGCGCCCGCCTTGAGGATAGTGATAAGGCGGGTCGCGGGGTAGGTCCAGATGTGCATAAGCGTTTCGGCTTTATCTTGAAACGCAATTCCCTAGCCTTTCACTGGCGCCAAATGGGAATTACCTAACACGATGTCTTATAGTACGGTCGAAACGCCATAGGCGTGAGTGGTAGCATTTTCAGGTTTGCCAACCCGAACCCAACCCCTGCATCTGGCAGCAAGGGTAGGGGAATTCATCATTGCAACAGGCGTACCCTTCAGGCACCAACCGCAATGCGGGTATCAGTCCCAAGCTGATCACCCTGCGGTTCCCGCAGCACATACCCCCGCCCCCAGACCGTCTCGATATAATTTTCTCCACCCGTGGCCGTGCTCAGTTTTTTGCGTAGCTTGCAGATAAACACGTCGATGATTTTCAACTCAGGCTCATCCATGCCGCCATACAGATGGTTCAGGAACATCTCCTTGGTCAAGGTCGTGCCCTTACGCAGGCTCAACAACTCAAGCATCTGGTATTCCTTACCGGTCAGATGCACCGTATTGCCGCCCACATCCACCGTTTTGGCATCCAGATTGACCGCAATTTTGCCAGTGTGAATGATTGATTGAGAATGCCCTTTCGAACGGCGGATAATCGCGTGGATACGCGCCACCAATTCCTCTCGGTGGAACGGTTTGGTCAGATAATCGTCAGCGCCAAAACCAAACCCTTTGATCTTGTTTTCGGGGTCATCCGCCCCTGACAGGATCAGAATCGGCGTCTCAATTCGGGCCAGACGCAGCTGACGCAACACCTCGTGACCGTTCATATCCGGCAAGGCCAGATCAAGAAGAATCAAATCGTAGTCATAAAGCTTGGCCAGATCGATCCCCTCTTCGCCCAAATCCGTCGCGTAAACGTTAAGATTCGCATGGGTCAGCATCAATTCGATGCTTTTTGAGGTTTGAGGGTCGTCTTCAACCAATAGTACGCGCATTTTTGTCATCTCCGCCATTAACCAGGTGCTCTGTTAACCTTAACTCTGACCGTTAAAGGTTAATCCCG
>DAOUQK010000093.1 GCA_030625695.1 Paracoccaceae bacterium
GAAACCGGCAATGGTGCGGTGATAACCGCTGCGCACGGCGACCGGCATGTGGGCAGGTCGTGTTTCGGGATGCCTGCGCCCGAGGTCGAAGTTTGCCTGACCGGTGACGATGGAGCGCAGGTGACGCAAGGCGACCCCGGTGAATTGCTGGTCCGGCGCGCCGGGGATGATCCGCGATTTGGGTTCTTTGACCGCTATCTGAAGAACCCCGAGGAAACGGCCAAAGCCTGGGCTGGTGGCTGGTTTCATACCGGCGACATAGCGCGCCAGAACCCGGATGGAAGTTACGAATTTGTTGACCGCAAAAAGAATGTGATCCGCCGGTCCGGCGAAAACATCGCCGCGATCGAGGTGGAAGGTGTGTTGAACCGTCATGCCAATATTGCCGCCTGTGCCGTTGCCGCAACGCCCGACGCCGTACGCGGGGATGAGGTGTTTGCCTGTATCAAACTGGCCGCGCCCATAACTGATCCCGATCAGATTGCACAAGACATTATGCGCTATTGTCTGGACCAACTGGCCTATTACAAGGCTCCGGGCTATATTGCGTTTGTGCCTGATCTGCCTCTGACCTCGACCAATAAAATTCAGCGGGCAGCGATGAAATCCATAGTGGCAAAGCTGCGTGACGATCCAACGACAATCGTGACGATGCATCTGAAAAAGCGAAAGATCGCCTAGAATGGCCGACTGGGATATCAAGCGACAAGGTTACGACGGCGTCGTCGCTGCCGTGCCCATTTCCATTCCTTATCAACGCTTTACTCCCGATCCGGCGCATTGGTGGCTGGCCCGCGCATTGGGAGATCTGGTGCGGGGTGCCGGGCTGCGCCCCTCCGATATCGACGGTTTCACCGTTTCGTCCTTTACCCTATTCCCCGACACAGCCGTTGGTCTGACGCAACATCTGGGCCTGACGCCCCGCTGGCTGGATCATATCCCCATGGGCGGTGCCAGTGGTGTGGTGGCACTGCGGCGCGCTGCGCGCGCGGTGCAGGCGGGGGATGCGTCGATCGTGGCTTGTGTGGCGGGCGACGCCAGCCATGTGGACAGTTTTCGCACCATGCTCAGCAGCTTTTCCCGCTTTGCTCAGGATGCGTCTTATCCGTATGGTTCGGGGGGGCCGAACGCGTCGTTTGCTCTGCTCACGGATCATTATATGCGCAAATACGGTGCGACACGCGCGGATTTCGGCAAAATCGCAGTGGCGCAGAGGGCCAATGCGCGTCGCTACCCATCAGCCTTGATGCAGAGAGAGCTAAGCCTGCAGCAATATCTTGATGCCCGCCCCATATCCGATCCGATCCATCTGTTTGATTGCGTAATGCCTTGTGCCGGGGCCGAAGCGTTTTTGGTGATGCGGGCGGATATTGCCGCTGATCTGGGCCTGAAGACGGTCAATATCCTGTCGACCATCGAACGCCACAATGCGTATCCGAATGATCCCATTCAGGACCGTGGTGGCTGGGCGATGGACAAGGATGAACTGTGGGATATGGCGGGGATTGTCCCGGAGCAGGTGGATTTTCTGCAAACCTATGATGATTATCCGGTGATTTCGATGATGCAATTCGAAGACCTTGGGTTTTGTGCCAAAGGCGAGGGTCCGGCGTTTGTGCGCGAGCGTGATCTGGAGATAACCGGGTCGTTTCCACACAACACGTCCGGTGGGCAATTATCGGTTGGGCAGGCCGGGGCGGCTGGTGGTTTCCTTGGGTTGGTCGAGGCGTTGCGGCAATTGACCGGCACGGCGGATGGCACGCAGGTTAAGGATGCAAGTTACGGCGTGGTATCCGGTTTTGGCATGATCAACTATGATCGCGGCGTCTGTAGTGGGGCGGCGGTTTTGGCCGCGAATGTAACAGGGGATACGGGATGACCGACCCAATCCGTAAACCCGGGCGCAAGAACCCGCAGATACGCACAGTTCAACCGACATTGCCGCCCGCCTTCCGCTCGCGCAAGGCGCTGGGCTTTACCGTCGCCGCCGCCGAGGGGCGGTTTTGTCTGCAACGCTGTGACGATTGCGGCAAGCTGACGTACCCCGCGCGCGAGGCGTGTCCTGCGTGCCTGTCGATGAACCTGCACTGGCAAGACGTCGATCCCGCCGGGCAGTTGATTGCTGAAACCACCATTCGCACCAGCACCAATAGTTATTTCCGCGAACGAATGCCGTGGCGTAGCGGGACGGTGATGCTGGACGCAGGCGTTAGCGTTCTGGCGCATATCCACGGCGATGTGGCCCCCCAGGGGCGGGTGCGGATGATTGCCCGGACTGACAAGTCCGGCAAAGGTGTAATGATGGCGCTGCCCGAAGAGGATGTTGAGAACATGGCGGATGACAAGCAATTGCGCGAACTGACCTGCGATCCCAAACACCGGCGGGTGTTGATCACAGATGGGCGCACTGAGGTCGGGCAGGCCTTGGCCAAAGCCATGAGCGGGGCCGGGGCGGGAATCGTGTTTGTCGGACTGGCCGAACAATGGCGTGGATTTGCGGGGCAGGCGGCATTAGAGGCAATCGCCAATGTTGAGATTGTCCCGCTGGACGTGACCAACACCACGTCCGTGCAGGAATGCGCCGGTGAGATTGGCGGCAAGGTCGATATCCTGATCAATACCGCGCAGCACACCCGCCCCGGCGGCATCATGGGGCGGCGCGATGTGGTGACGTCGCGCGACGAAATGGAAGTGAATTACTTTGGCCTGATGCGGCTGATGCAAGGGTTTGGCCCGGGGATGCGGGCGCGCGGCGCGGATGGGGTTAATTCTGCCTGCGCCTGGGTCAATTTGCTGAGCGTTTATGCCCTGTCGAACAAACCTGACTTTGGGTCAACTTCGGCATCTCAGGCGGCGGCCTTGTCATTGGCGCAATGTTTTCGGGCTGAGATGGCCGGAAGCGGGGTGAAGGTGGTGAACGCCTATCACGGACCGTTAGAGGATGAATGGCATCAACCCTTGCCGCCCCCTAAAGTGTCGCCCAACCGATTGGCGCGCGAGGTGAGGGGCGCGTTGCAACAAGGGTTGGAGGATATCGCCATTGGCGAAGTCGCCTTGGATGTGCGTATGCGCTGGAAAGAGGATGCTGGTGTGTTGGAAAAAGAACTGACCCAGATTGAGGGGATGTAAATGTCTGCTTTAGCTCACTTGGCGGCAAGCCTGGCCACGGGTGCGGTGAAAACCGTTGACCTGACCCACACCCTTGACCCGGATTTTCCGGTGATGATCCTGCCGCCTGAATTTGGCCAATGCGCCCGGTTCCGGGTCGAGGAAGTGTCGCGTTACGATGAACGCGGCCCCGGTTGGTATTGGCGCAACTTTTCCTGTGGTGAACACACGGGCACGCATTTTGATGCGCCGATCCATTGGATATCGGGGCGCGACCTGCCCAATGCCACGGTGGATGCGATTCCCACATCGGCCTTTGTTGGGCCGGTCTGTGTGCTGGATTGCTCGGCTGAGGCGGCGGAGGATGAAGATTATCTGCTGGATGTTGAGGCGATAAAGGCCTGGGAGGCCACACACGGTGAAATTCCCGCCGGGGCATGGGTTTTGATGCGCACGGATTGGTCAAAGAAATCCGGGGCTGAGTACCTTAACATGCGCGAGGACGGCGCGCATACGCCGGGGCCGACATCAGAAGCGATCCGGTTTCTGGTTGAGACCCGCGAGATCCTTGGGTTTGGCACCGAAACGGTTGGCACGGACGCAGGGCAGGGCGCGCATTTGTCGCCGCCGTATCCAGCGCATTACATCCTGCACGGGGCGGGTAAACTGGGGCTGCAATGTCTCGCCAACCTTGATCAACTGCCCGCAACGGGTGCGATCCTGATCTGCCCGCCTTTGAAGATCAAACACGGCTCGGGCAGCCCGTTGCGGGTTTTGGCGTTGGTTGAATAACGCCAAAATGGCCTGCTGAGAGATCATAGGTTTCGTATGGTGGTTTTGTTCCGCCCTAAGTGTCACAAGTGTTTGCATGGCACGATTGAATGACGTCCAGTGCACCTTGGTATATTTCATCCACAATCTCGGCGGTCGGCAAAACGTCGCGAACAAGGGATACACCCTGTCCGGCCCAGAGTGACATGGCCTCGACATCTCCTGTTGTGCCGGGGTTCGGCGTGCTGGACTGGTATCTGACGATTTGTTTGCCATCTGCCATATGACCGATTATTTCGCCCTCGCCTGGACGATCCCCATGTTCAGGATTGTCGGCAGACTTCCATCTTAGCGAGGTTGAATTTTTCAAGGTGCGATGCGGCGCATTTGGCCAATTCACATGGTAGAGATCGCGATACCATTCTGTCTGGCTTTCCGTCGCGGCCAAGACACCTTGTTGATATGTTTCATGAATTGTGGCCTCAACGCTTGCCAGAAAGCGGGTGCCGATCCACGCACCGGATGCACCAAGCATGAGTGCCGCAGCAAGGCCGCGCCCATCGGCAATTCCTCCGGCGGCAACAACCGGAACATTCACCGCATCAACAACAGCAGGCACGAGCGCCATCGTGGCAACGTCGCCCCATACGTGACCGCCGGCTTCCCAACCTTGTGCAACAATAATATCCGCCCCGGCGTCGACTGCACGCTTTGCCTCTTCTGCTGTTCCGACGCTGACGAAAACCACTAACCCGCCTTTCTTGGCGGCTTCAATGGCCGAAGGTTCTATGCCCCAGAAAAGCGATACAGCGAAGACCTGTTCCTGAATGCAGGCCTCTAAAAGGCCGGGATATGGAAATGACATATTAAGATTTACGGCAAAGTTCTTGTCGGTCAAATCCCGTACCTGCGCTATGCCATCCCGAAGTCCATCAACGGAGCCACCCCATAAGGGTATCACCCCAAAGCCACCTGCGTTTGATACGGCCGCAACAAGGTCCGGGCCTGCGGCACCGCCCATTGGAGCAGAGATGATTGGTTTTTGGATATTCAAAAACTTGCAAAGATCAGTGTTCATTTAGACTCTCCATACAATATCCGAATACGCTACCCCCCTCCAACAATTCTGGTCAAGCATAGTGCGTGTCCGCCACCGGAGCGATCCTGATCTGCCCGCCGTTAAAGATCAAACACGGCTCGGGCAGTCCGTTGAGGGTGTGGTCTTGGTGGAAGAGTAGCGGTTCCCTGAGGCCCCGGGTCAGGCCCGGGGCGGTGTTTCACAATTGGCGTTAAAACCGTTGAACAGTTGAAATGTTTGCCCTAACATCGGCCAAATAATCAACAAAAGGGAGGAAAACACATGAAAAGATTTTCACTTGCGGTCGTCAGCGCACTGACTGCGCTGGCGACTACCGCCTCAACCGGGGCGGCCGCCGAGAAAGTAACACTTTATTGCAGCGCTCAGGAAGACTGGTGCCAGGTCATGGCACGCGGGTTTGAGGAAGAGACCGGCATTAAGGTCAACATGACCCGCAAGTCCTCGGGCGAGACATTTGCCCAGATCAAGGCTGAATCCGCCAACCCCAAGGGCGACGTCTGGTGGGGCGGAACCGGTGACCCGCATCTTCAGGCCGCTGAAGAAGGGCTGACCGAACCATATGTGACGCCGATGCGTGGCGAGCTGAACGACTGGGCCATTTCGCAGGCAACATCAGCGGGCGACAAGACCATTGGCATCTATTCCGGTGCGCTGGGCTATGGCTATAACAAGGATTTGCTGGCGGCTGCCGGTCTGCCCGAACCAAAGTGCTGGGCCGATCTGACCAAGCCCGAGTTCAAGGGTCACGTACAGATGGCCAACCCGAATTCATCCGGCACCGCCTATACCACGCTGGCGACGATCATGCAGCTGTTTGGCGAGGATAAGGGTTTTGACTTTATGAAAGCCCTGCACGTCAACATCAACCAATACACCAAATCCGGGTCGGCTCCGATCAAGGCCGCGGCACGGGGCGAGACCACTGTTGGCATCGTGTTCATGCATGACGCAGTGAAACAGGCGGTCAAAGGCTTTCCAATCACGGTTGTCGCACCTTGCGAGGGCACGGGTTATGAGATTGGATCGATGTCGATCATTCTGGGGTCTCGTAATCTTGAGAACGCGCAGAAATTCTATGACTGGGCTTTGACCGCTGATGTGCAGTCGATGGCGCTTCAGGTTAATGCGTTTCAGGTGCCGTCCAACAAAGGTGCCGAAACCTCGCCTTCGGCCCCTGATCTGGCGTCGATCAAGCTGATTGATTATGACTTCAAGCTTTACGGCTCGTCGGCTGAACGCAGGCGTCTGTTGAAGAAGTGGGACGAGGACGTATCGGTTCTGCCGCAGTAAACAGGCGTGCGTAACGCACACTCTGAAAAAACGACCCATCCGACATTGATCTTCTGGATCGTCGTCGGGTGGGTCAGTTTCCTTGTTCTGCCCTGGTACGGGGTCGAGGATGGTTTATTTGCGTTCGAGTGGCTGTTTGACGGTTACCCCTGGGACGCCGATTATGCCCCGGCGGCCTTTCTGATCGCGCAAGGTGAAAAGCTTTGGCTGACGCCACTGATACTGCCGCTGGTGGCGGTGTTGTTTTGCCTGGGGCGGGTTAAATCCGACCCGGTTTATGCCAAAATTCTTATTCTGACCGGCGCTGCCGGGTTCTGCTGGGTTTTTATGCAAGGCTTTGGCATCGGCCTGCGTGGTTGGCAGTTTGAATGGCTAGAAGCGTTGTTTGGACCGCTGGGGGATCGTCAGTTTGGCATGGGATTTGGCGCGATGCTCCTGTCCAGCGCGTTTTTGTTTTTGTTTACCCAAGGTATTGCCGCGCGCGGCGCGATCAATGGTGATGTGTTTGTGGTCAGCACCATTGGCCTTGTCATCGCTATCGTTACGATATTTGTGTTCTTTCCCATCGCCAAGATGCTGGTGGCAGCGTTTGTCACCGAAGATGGCAATTATTCCATCACGGTGTTTGCGTCGAAATTCTTTGATGATCGCATCTGGGGCCTGTCTTGCCTGACCGGCGGTCCGCGCTGCGGCGTGGCATGGAATTCGCTGTTTCTGGCTGTCGTGGTGGGCTTTCTCTCGACCGCGCTGGGCCTTGTGTTTGCGCTGGTGGTTACACGGTCCAACTTTCGTTTCAAACGCAATCTGCGCGCTCTGACTGTGTTGCCAATCATCACGCCGCCGTTTGTCATCGGCCTGGCGTTGATCCTGATGTTCGGGCAATCTGGTGCGGTTACCAAGTTTGTTGCCGACTTGCTGGATATGCAACCCTCGCGCTGGCTTTATGGATTGCCGGGGCTGATGATTGCACAGACGCTGGCATTCACGCCGATTGCCTTTCTGGTGCTGATCGGTGTGGTCGAAGGTGTTTCCCCGTCGATGGAAGAAGCGGCGCAAACCCTGCGCGCCGGGCGTTGGCAGGTGTTTCGCACGGTTTCCCTGCCGCTGATGCGCCCCGGTCTGGCCAATGCGTTTCTGTTGGGATTCATCGAAAGCATGGCGGATTTCGGCAATCCGCTGGTTCTGGGTGGCAATTACGATGTGCTGTCCACCGATATCTTCTTTGCCATTGTTGGTGCGCAATACGACCAAGGTCGCGCCGCTGTGCTGGCCATGGTGCTGCTGACCTTCACACTGGGCGCGTTTTATGCCCAGCGTTTCTGGCTTGGCAACAAATCTTATACGTCGGTGTCGGGCAAGGGCGATTCAGGCGTGCATCCGCTGATGCCGCGCCGTCTGGCCATTCCGGTTTATGTCCTCGCGGCGGTCTGGGCCTCGTTCACCGTGATCATTTATCTGATGATCGTCTATGGCTCGTTTGTCGAACTTTGGGGTGTCAATAATACCCTGACATTCAAACATTATTTCACCGCCTTCAGCTTTTCCTTTGTCGAGGACGGCATCCGCTGGACTGGTTCTGCCTGGGATAGTTTCTGGACCACTCTGAAAATTGCGACCATTGCAGCCCCCCTGACGGCCTCACTGGGGCTGGTCACCGCATATTTGCTGACCCGTCAGACATTTGTCGGCAAAAACGCCTTTGAATTTGGCACCATGCTAAGTTTTGCCATACCCGGAACGGTGATCGGCGTGAGTTACATTCTTGCCTTCAACGTGCCGCCATTGGAACTGACGGGCACGGGCATCATTTTGGTGATCAGCTTTATTTTCCGTAATATGCCGGTTGGCGTGCGGGCCGGGATTGCGTCGATGAGCCAGTTGGACAAAAGCCTTGATGAGGCGTCTTTGACGCTTGGCGCCAATTCATGGCAGACCTTCCAAAGGGTGATCCTGCCGCTGCTGCGCCCGGCCATTCTGGCGGCGCTGGTTTATAGTTTTGTGCGGGCGATGACGGCGATTTCGGCGGTGATCTTTCTGGTCAGCGCGCAATACAACATGGCCACGGCCTATATCATCGGGCGGGTCGAAAACAATGATTACGGGTTGGCGATTGCCTATTCCACCACACTGATTGTGGTGATGCTGACGGCGGTGGGTATTTTGCAATTGCTGGTGGGACGGATCAATATTGGGCGACGTTCAGGGCTCGGTTCCAAATGAAGTGGGTGTAGACATGGGTGAAATGACCAAAAATTCCAAAGCGGCCTCGGTTACATTTGATAATGTGACCAAGGTTTACGGCAAGACGGTGACGGCTGTCGACAATATCTCGATCCGGGTTGATCCGGGTAAGCTGGTGACGTTGCTGGGGCCATCGGGCTGCGGCAAGACCACGACATTGCGGATGATTGCCGGGTTGGAAATGGCCACCAAGGGCCGCATTCTGATCGGCGACACCGATGTGACCACCCTGCCGGCCACCGACCGGGATGTGTCGATGGTGTTTCAGTCATACGCGTTGTTCCCGCATATGACGGTGTTGGAAAATGTCTCATACGGGTTGAAATATTCGGGCTTTGCCAAGGATGAAACCCGCAGTCGCGCACTTGAAGGGCTGCAACTGGTGGGTCTGAAAGGTTATGACGACCGGCTGCCCAGCGAGCTTTCGGGCGGTCAGCAACAACGCGTCGCAGTGGCGCGGGCTTTGGTGTTGGAACCGCAGGTGTTGCTGTTTGACGAACCTTTGTCCAACCTGGACGCCAAACTGCGCCGCCAGGTGCGTCAGGACATCCGCGATATCCAGCAAAACCTTGGGCTGACGGTGGTCTATGTGACCCACGATCAGGAAGAGGCTTTGGCGGTGTCCGACCGGATCATCGTCATGCGCAACGCCGGGGTCGCGCAAGAGGGCAGCCCGCGCGACCTTTATGAAGCACCGGTTGACCGGTTTGTGGCAGATTTCATTGGTGAGGCGAACCTGATCCCCTGCGTGATCGAAAGCGTGACGGCTCAGATCGCGACCATATCGGTTGGGGGTATAAAGCATCAATTGGACGCGCGGGACTTGCCTGCTGGATCTGCGTTGATCGCGGTACGCCCCGGCCGGGTACGCCTGACGGCTGAGGCCGGGGAAAACGTGATTGCGGCAAAAATCAGCAAGGCGACCTATGTGGGCAACCACATGGAATACATTGTTGAGGCCGCGTTTGGTGCGGTGTTTGCCATGTCCGACGACGTGGTGAACCCTTTTTTGACCGGTCAGGATGTCGGGCTTGGATTTGCGGAGTCCGGGCCGGTGTTGCTGCCGGGTGAGTAGGGCGGGTGAAAACCCACGTTTGCCCCGGTTGCAACCGTCACGATGCGTGGGTTTCACCCACCCTACGTGTGATATTGAGGTTCTTTAGAAATCAAACGGTCCAACCGGGTTGCGGGCGTATGAGGTGTGGGTGACCAGACCCCGATCTTTGGACCATAACAACACCTGAAATCCCGGCGCTTCCAGAACAAACTGTGACGACTTTTCCAGTGTCAGGTCGGGGGCCAGCTGCATGCCCATGCTTGGGGCCGTGCTGACCGTGGTGCCGTTCCATTGGACGTGGGCGGCCAAATGGATATGGCCACAGAACAGGCCTAATACATTAGAATGCGCGCCGATGATCCCACCCAGACGCTCGGCCCCTTCGAACCCATCCAGATCGCTTTCGACCACGCCCATTCTGGCGGGTGGATGATGCATGAATATCGCCGTTGGCACGCCCGGTGCCTCGTCCAGCCGGGCCATGAGCCAGTCCAACCGGACATCGCAGGTTTGCCCGCCGTTCCCACCCGTCATAACGCTGTCCATAGCGATCAGACGCAGGTCGGCGGCCTCGACCACATAGTTCAGAAATCCATCGGGGCGGGCTGGGATGGCCGCGCCGCCAAACGCCGACCAAAGTACGTTGCGATCATCGTGGTTGCCGGGCAGGACATAATAGGGCGCACGCAAAGCCTGTAAAATACGGGCGGCGTTTTCGGCCTCGGCCAGGGTGCCATCATGGGTGATATCGCCGGTTATCATCACCAGATCGACCTTAGGCACCAGCGCATTGATCCGCTCGATACACAGTGCGAGGTTTTGTGCCATTGGGGCCACGCCAAGGGTTTTTATCCCCTCGGGTGCCAAATGAAGATCGCTGATCTGAACAATCAGCATTGGCTTTGCCAGATACTCATGACCCTATACCGATTGGCAAAGCCCATCCGAAAACTTGTTCAATCACGCGCTGTTACCCGGTTGATATGTCCCATCTTGCGCCCGGGTTTTACGTCTTCTTTGCCATAAAGATGGATTGCGGTGCCCGGTGCGCGCGAGAGATCTGCGATCTGCTCCACATCGTCGCCAATCAGGTTTTCCATCGTTACATCCGCGTAGCGTTGCCCGTCGCCCAATGGCCAGCCGGCGATGGCGCGGATATGTTGTTCAAACTGATCCACGGCGCAGGCGGCTTGGGTCCAATGGCCGGAATTATGCACCCGTGGGGC
>DAOUQK010000088.1 GCA_030625695.1 Paracoccaceae bacterium
GTCCAATATTCCCAGTCTGGCACATGAGATTGGGTTTCCTTTCAACATCCGCCGGGGCCTTGGCCTGTGGAAACTGCTGTTCACCGGCAAAGGCTGGGTGCTGACCGGCGATCTGAGTGACGAGTTGATCCGGGGTCGTTATCTGGTCGAGGGTCTGGGCCATTGCAGCGAATGCCACACCCCGCGCAATCCGATTGGCGGGCTGGACCGGAGTGCATGGATGGGCGGTGCTGTGACGCCGGATGGCAAGGGCAAGGTGCCCAATATCACCTCGGCCAAACTCAGCTGGAGCGAAGGTGACATTGCGTATTATCTGGAAACCGGGTTCACTCCGGATTTCGACGCCGCAGGCGGGCATATGACCTCGGTGATTTTGAACATGGCCAAACTACCGGCTTCTGACCGGGCAGCGATTGCCGCCTATCTTAAGGCGATTCCGCCAGTGGAATAAGCGCGGCAGTTGCGAAGAAAGCCTCTTCGGGCTTGATGAGCGACCATCTACCGGACCTTCACGCAAGGCCTAGTTTGACCTGCCGCGCCGCCCTAAGCCGAGCAAAATCATCGCCTGCGTGGTACGAAGAACGGGTCAGCGGCGTGGCCGAAACCATGGAAAACCCCTTACCATAGGCGGCCTTTTCGTAAGCTGAAAATTCATCCGGGGTGACAAACCGGTCCAGTGCGTGATGCTTGGGCGTCGGTTGCAAATATTGCCCGATGGTCAGAAAATCAATGTCCGCCGCGCGCATGTCGTCCATCACCTGGCGCACGGATTGATCGTCTTCGCCAAGCCCCACCATGATGCCCGACTTGGTGAACATAGAAGGGTCAAGTTCCTTGACCCGTTGCAGCAGACGCAAAGAATGGAAATACCGCGCGCCGGGGCGCACCTCGGGATACAGTCCCGGCACGGTTTCAAGGTTATGGTTGAACACATCGGGGCGCGCCTCGACCACTTGTTCCAGCACTTCGGGCGCGCATTTGATAAAGTCCGGGGTCAGGATTTCGATCGTGGTCTCGGGCGCGCGCTGGCGAATGGCGCGAATGGTCTGCGCAAAATGCGCGGCTCCTCCATCTTCGATGTCGTCGCGATCCACGGATGTGATCACCACATGGTTCAGGCCCAGCTTGGCCACCGCATCCGCCACCCGTCCCGGCTCAAACGCGTCCAGACCTTCGGGTGGCTTACCGGTGGCGATGTTGCAAAAGGTGCAGGCGCGGGTGCAGACCTCGCCCATGATCATCATGGTGGCGTGGCCCTGGGACCAGCATTCGCCGACGTTGGGACAGCCCGCCTCTTCGCAGACGGTGACCAGAGAATGCTCGCGCATGATGCGCGCGGTTTTGGCATACCCTGTGCCACCGGGGGCCTTGACCCTGATCCAGGCAGGCTTGCGCGGTTGGGCATTATCGGGGCCGCGAGCCTTTTCCGGGTGGCGTTGCGCGGGAATTTTCAGATCGCGGGCCATGGGGGAATTCCTGATATTGGTCGATGATTTGTTAAGTCATAACCGGGCTTAGCACGGATGTCTTGCAAGTTTGTTGGCGAACGGTCTGCGGGTTGACGGCTATGTCATCGCTGCATGGCGCGCAAAACACTTGCCAAACCACGTATTTCACCGCGATACTGACGATATTCATTTAGAAAAAGGATTATTACGATGGCCAATGCATGGGATGATATCGAAAAGACCTATAAGAAACTGCAACCGCAGATCAAGAAGCTTGATGGCGGCAAAGCCGATAAGCAGATCAAGCTGACCAAGGCGGCGTTGCAAAAGGCATGGGACGAAGAAGAGAAATTCATCGACGCCTATGAGGCCGCGCAAAAGTCCGGTCTGAAGGGCAAAAAACCCAAAGATTTCATGCCCGATCCGGGGTTCAAAAAAGCCCACGCAGCACTGACCAAACAGGCAGGCGAACACGCCACCATTGTCAAAGCTTTGTTGTCAGACAGCGAAGCGGCCAAGAAATTGGGCAAGCCTTTGACCAAGCTGTTGGGCGACATCAAGAAAGAGATCACCAAAGGTGACAAGAAACAGGCAAAATTCCAAAAAGAGGTTCAGGAGGCCGAAGCCGAAGCCAAGAAGATTGCCACAGCCATTGGTAAGCTGACCATGCCCGAGTTGTTTTATGGCCCGCAAGTCGTCCGGGTGATCGACAAGATCATCAATAAATCCAAGGCCACCAAAGGCCCGTCTGGTAAGACTGAAAAACTGATTGAAGCAAAAGAACTGGCCAAGAACCTCAAGAAAGCCGAGGAATTACAGACCACGGCAGAAAGGCTTTGCAAAGACGCGCAGAAAAAAGCCAAGAAGGACCCCGAGGCGGCAGTGCCTTTGGTAGATAAGGCGCGAGATACGTATGAAGAGTTGGATGGGATCGACGAGGTCTATCAGAAGGTGCTCAAGAAGGACGCCAAGCTGATCAAGGAAACCAAAGACCCAAAAGAAGTGAAAAAGATTGAAAAGTCGATCAAAAGTATTTCCAAAGCGCTTAAATCGGCTGGCGATGCACTCCAAACGGCATATGATACCGTGGAAATGGCGCGAGGAAACTGACGGGATAGGTGATTTAGGATAGTTGGGTAGGATGTGCTTCAGCGCACCGGAATTGGCACGGCCCCGTTCCGCCCCGTCACACCCCCGGTGATTTTGGGGTCAGATTCACAAACTTTCCAGAAAGCGAATCAAGGCGGCACGATCGGTTTTGGACATCGTAATAACCGCCTGTTTCGTATTTTCCGCCTCGCCTCCATGCCACAAGATCGCCTCAAGCAGGTTACGCGCCCGCCCGTCATGCAGAAACCGCGTGTGACCAGACACCACTTTGGTCAGGCCAATCCCCCAAAGCGGGGCTGTGCGCCATTCGGCCCCGGTGGCGCGGGCTTCAGGGCCGTGATTTGGACTGCGATCGGCCAGTCCTTCGCCCATGTCGTGCAACAACATGTCAGTATAGGGCCAGATAAGCTGAAAACTATGCTCGGCGCGGTCGCGCAATCGGTGGGTGACAAATTTCGGCGTATGACAGGCGGTGCATCCGGTCTGATAAAACAGTTCTTTGCCGCGCAATACCTGGCGATCATCAACGTCGCGCCGTGCCGGGACCGCCAGATTACGGCTGTAGAATGCCACTAGGTCCATGTCAGGTTCGTCAATCTCAGGGGCCCGTAATTCCTGCGCATCACCGTCCCCATGCGGGGTCGCGCGACACTCCCTTTGCCGCTTAGTGCATTCGCCCCAGGGGTCAGGGAACAGCGGATTGGATAGCCCCATGTCACCAGAAAACGCCGCCGCCGATTGGTGATACATCGTCGGCACCCCGGCCTTAAGGCCAAAGCGACCCAACATTGGCACATCAAACTGTTTCGACCAGACAATATTTGCGCGCCCCGAAATGCCATCGCCGTTGGCGTCATCACAATCCACACCCGCCAGAATATCCGCCGCGGGAATCGCCTCTAACAGGCCAAGGCCGATCATTTGCGGGGCCACCCGTGGGCTTAACATCGCGTCCTTGTGCATTGGTCCATAGCCAAGGTCAGCAGCGGCATAGGTCGGCACCTGCAACTGGGCAACCTCTCCGTCACTCAGAAGAACCTCGCGCATCTGATAGCTGATCTGAAGCCGGTATTCGGCTGCATGGCCCGGCAGCCCAAAATCCTGAAGCTGTTTGCCATAGGTCGGATCACCTGTCGTGGCGATATAATCCTCGATCCCGGAAAATCCCTCGCCCCCCGGGATCGACAGCCGCAGGAACATCGAAACCGCATCGTCCTCTGGCCCTTCCGGCGGATGACCGCGCCCGTCTTTAATGTGGCAACTTTGACAGGACCGCGCATTATACAGCGGTCCAAGCCCCTCTGAAGACACCCAAACCTTGCGAAACAACCCGTTGCCAGCCCTGAAATCCAACTCTTGCTCAAAGCTGAGATTGGCGACCGGTTGCGAAAACGCATCGCGATCTGTGCGACCAGGAATGGTCGCGTCGCCACCCGGGTTCTGCTCGGACGTCTCGGGCACGGTAAAGTCCTGCGTCGGTGCTGTCACTTTGGCAATCCAGCCAATATCGGCACTGGTTCCGGGGGCCACATCAAGATGAATGTCCCGCAAACCACCCGCCCTGGACATCCCGACCATGACCAACACCAGAACAACCGGAATTAACGCCTTATGTATCCGGTTGCTGCCCATCGAACCTCCCTTGCCACCTCTCTGGAATACCACTCAACCAAGCAGATCAAACCCAACCGAGGCGCGCACGACGCCATTCACCTGAATATCCAGGCGGTGCGGCCCCGGAACCAGCTTGAACGTGGTCGCATCACCTTTGAGCCTGTGGCGCTTGGTCAATGTCAGCGGTACACGCCCATGCGTCACCGCTTGTTTCAGCTTGAACACCTTGGGTGAGACTTTACCGCTAGGACGTCGAAAATGGATCACATAATCCACCAAAACAGGCACATCGGACTGTGCGGAAACTTCACATGAAAAAGCCAGAAAATCGCCGATCTGCACCGGTCCCTTGTCCAGTGTCACCTGAACCTTCACTGCCGCGTCCGGGTCAAAGCCCAGCATTTTCATTGACCGTGGGTTGCCCGCCTTGATCAGCCCGCGCAGGGCGTGGCGGGTCATCCAGTCCAGCTCATCCTTGTGCTGCCGGGCGGCTTTGGCCCAGGCGTCCAGCCGGTCCATGGCCAGATCAGGGTCTTTTTTGGTGATATCATTCAGATGGTTGGCCACTGACCGCGTGACATAGCGGGTTTTGTCGCCATGCAGATCGTCCAGCACCCCAAGGGCGCCGCCCAGCGCCAACCCAATCGATTGCCCCCACGGCAGACGGGGCCGCGTGCCTTCGCTGACCAGTCGCCGCACATGGGTTGAGGGATGCCGGGCCCAGACCCGCATCCGCGCCATGGTCTGATCCGGCCAGCGGTTCAGAAACGGGCGGACCGACCATTCCATCGAGAACCTTTGGGTGATGTCCTCTAACAGGTCAAGCGACAGGTCGGCGTGATCTTCCAGCCCCTTGTTGACCACAAAATCACCCAATGGCGCAAAGATGAAATCGCCAAAGTCATCGTCATTTCGGGTCGGGCTCAGGGGCGGTGGCAAACCCGCACGCAAGATCGGCGCGACCTCGGGCAATGACCCCGGCAGGGCGTGGCCCAGGCAGGCGGCGATCCAGGCGATACGTTCTTTCAGCTCGCGCTCCAGCAGACCGGACATGACGTGGCGTTCAAATGCAGGCGCGTCAAATATGGGGCTGGCCCGGCCAAATAATTCGGCCAGATACGCGACTTTTTCAGTGTTAAACAACTGATCTTTCAGCGAAAATCCTTGCACCATCAGACTGTTGAACTCATGTCAAACCCTCGCAGTTATTCTTGTAGGGTGGGTGAAACCCACGTTCGCCGCCAGTCGCAAATGTCGCGGCGCGTGGGTTTCACCCACCCTACAGAACATCCGCCCCGTTACATTGTCATATTGACCGCACCACCATCCAGCAACAGGTTCTGACCGATGATAAACCCGGCCTGTTTGGAGCACAGAAAGGCACACGCCGCGCCAAATTCTTCAATCGTGCCATAACGCCCCGCCGGAATGGTCGCCTGTCGCTGCGCCTGTGCTTCAGCTACTGAAATCCCGCCAGCTTCAGACGCGGCCTTGTCCAGCGACACCGCCCGGTCCGTCGCATGCAACCCCGGCAACAGGTTGTTGATTGTCACACCCGACCCAGCCACCTGACGCGCCGTGCCTGCGACATACCCCGTCAACCCGGTTCGTGCCGCCCCCGACAAGCCCAGCACCGCCACCGGCGCGCGCACCGACATGCTGGTAATATTCACCACCCTGCCCCAGCCGCGCTCCATCATTCCCGGCATCAAAGCGGTCATCAGCGCAATTGGTGCCAGCATGTTGGCGTCCAGTGCCTGAATAAAATCGTCACGAGTCCAGTCAGGCCACATGCCCGGCGGCGGGCCGCCTGCGTTGTTGACCAGAATATCCAAATCACCCGCAGCGTCGATCAGCAACGCCTGCCCGTCCGGCGTGGTCACATCGGTGGCCACAGTGGTGACGCTGACGCCAAATAATCCACGTATTTCTTCTGCCGTGGCCTCCAAAGCCGCCGCCCCCCGCGCGTTCAACACCAGATCGACGCCCGCCTCGGCCAGTGCCATCGCACAGCCTTTGCCCAGCCCCTTGGAACTGGCGCAGACCAGTGCGCGTTTGCCCGTTAGTCCTAAATCCATGATCGACACCTCTCTGAATGTGTTATGTTGCCCCAAATTAGCACCCGGCAGAGCAGGATTGCCAGCACTTCACCGCCCCGCCGACTGTAATTCGCCACAATCTGCGCATATGACATACTAAGGTAGGGTGGACCCGCCCCCAAATAGATGACAACAAAACGAAATGGCCAACCCAGTGAGTGACATCAACAGTCCCGTTCAAAACATCCCCGTCTACCGGGCCGAAGATTTCCGCGTCACCTGTGGCGCCAATCTGGGCGATGCCATCGCGCCGCTGGATGATCTGATGGCGGATGATGTTTATACGCTAAGCCAAAATGCCACCCGTCAGCGTCTGGCCTTGTGCGCCACATCGCAAGGGCGTTTCCTGGTGGCCGACGCCAGCGAGCTTGGCACACCGGACGCCGCTTTGCATCTGGATTGCACCCTGGAACTGATGACCCCGGACGGCCAGATCACCGATGCGCTGGTTTTGGTTGAAGTCGACGATGCGGACAATATCGCCGGTGTTTACCTGCTGCCACTGGCACCATTGCTGGCCCAAATGGAGTATTCTCTGGTCTCGATGGATCGCGCCTCGGCGCATAAGAAATTCGCACAGATCGCTTGTGTTTCATTCACCCGAGGTACGCATATCACGCTTGGGTCAGGTGCGCAGAAACGCATCGAAAACCTTACGGTCGGCGACAAGGTTCTGACCCGCGATGACGGGGTGCAGATGGTCCGCTGGATCGGCCAGTCGACCGTGCGTGCCATGGGCGATCTTGCGCCGATTGTCATTACCGCCGGCACCCTGAACAACACCGGTGATCTGGTGGTCAGCCCGGACCACCGGATGTTCATCTATCAGCGGTCCGATCAAATGGGCGCGGGCCAGCCCGAAGTGCTGGTCAAGGCGCGGCATCTGGTCAACGGAGCCACGGTTTACGTGCAACAAGGCGGGTTTGTCGAATATTTCCAGATCCTGTTTGACGCCCATCACATCATCTATGCCGAAGGCATCGCTGCTGAATCGATGCTGGTCGATCCGCGCACCCGCCCGGCATTGCCGACCGAACTGCTGGAAAAACTGGGCGAAGTTCTGCCCGGTCACAGGCACGGCGACAGCCATGGCCTGGATTTGCAAAAGGCATTACTGGAACGCCCCGATGCCATCGATTTGCTGCGCCGGGCGTCACTGCGGTAAATCAAGTCAAAATCGTCCGACCAAACACTGACTTGTCAAACTTGCGTAGGGTGGGTTTTCAACCCACCTTTCCCTGACCCTATTGCCACCAATGTGCGCCCATATGGCGGCGCAACCAGCCGCCGATGCTGAAATGATCTCGGTGAATCAGCAGGATAAGGGCGATGAAGGCACCCATGACGGCCAGATCAATCACCTGATTGCGATGGATCGGAAAGCCTTTGGCGCTTAGGGCAAAGGGGTCGAATATGCCTTCCTAGCGGCGTGTCACGGTGAACAGATGCATCATCGCCAGACCGCCATAACTAAAAATCCGGAACACCCCGAGGGCCACCAGAATGCATAGTGAAGTCTGAACCGCGGCGACCAGATAAACCTGCGCCAACGACATGTCGACATCGTCAAACCGGCGGGCGATGAACTGATATTGCTTTGGCGCCAGAATTTTGTGAATGGCCCATAAACAAATGAACCAGGCCAGGCCCAGGCGCAGGATGAGCAAGGCAAGCGCATCTTTGCGGTCCTGAAATGTCATGGGGCGGAGTCCTGTGGTTGCAAAGTTGTCGGACGCTAACCGCGCCAACCCGGAACCTCAAACCATCAATCCTGCAACACACAAGGATGTGACTTTAGCAATTCGCGTTCATATTGAATCACTTTGACCACCGAACGCGTTGCGCTCCGCAAACTCTGCCTCGGAGGTCAAAGTGATGCTTTGCTCCAAATGGAACACGAAACGCTTTAACCAATCATCCGGTCCGCCCCGGACAGCCTTTCGTAATGCAGGCACAGCCGTTGCAGGGCGATACGCAGCACGATCTTGCCTGATCGCGCCGACCATCCCATGCGTTTTTCCGCCACCTCAAGCCCTTCGAGATAGCAACAACAGCGCAACGCCACATCCGAAAGCCCCTCACCCAGATTGTCAAACGCCCGTGCCATCCGGTCCCGCGCCCGGGCACAGCCATCATCGACATCACCTGAATTCCCGCTTAAACCCGCGTCACCATTCAGGAATTGATCCCAGTTCAACGCCAGATTCTGCCCAATCTGGCCCATCTGCGCCAGTTCGAAATCTTCGCGAAGCCGCTCGCCCGCCTGCACCTGCGGCGGGCTTAGAAACGGTTGCCCATCGCGGTCCTTGCGCCGGGCCAATGCGCTAAGCGGTGTTTCGGCGGCGTTGTAACGCAAGCGACGGTTTGTGGTGGTGACGTCTTGCGGCGGACTGAACCCGGCCTGGGCTTCGTGAAAGCCATTTTCCTGCTCTGAACGTGCCCGGTTTTCGGCCTCGGCCAGCATCCGGCTTAACGCGTTTCGCCCGCCCGATGTGATGCGATACCGGCTGATCCGACCCCGGGTGTTTTGTGCCCCCGGAACATCGCAGGATATCCAGTCCTGCAAGGCCATCGCTCTGGCTATGGCCCGGTCAACCACCGCCGTGCGCGCGCCATCACCACTGCCAGTGCCGCCACTTTCGCCCGGACCACAATCGCGCACCACCACAGCCTTTTCCATCTGGTCCGCCACCGCCAGAACCGCGCCGGTTTCGCATAGGCGGCGTAAAATTCGGCAGGATTCCCGTTCGAGCGTGGCCGTGTCGGGCACTTCTTGTGATTGGCTTTCAGAACTGGTCATATCATCATCCCCCGCATTAACATCGCTTTTCCGACTGTACCCCAAAGACAGCGCCAAAACGCTCAGGCCTGCATCCACCAATGGATCGTCCCGGCGTGTTTCAATCCGGCGCACCTGGCGCAGAACGGTCGAGGCATGCACATCCGCCTGACGCGCCAGATTGCGAATCGAAACACCCGCCTCGGTATGGGTCAGATAACGCCGCACGCCGACAGGCACCCAGTCAGGCATTCGGCCAGACGCTTGACCGGGAAAGCCCGCGCGATTGGGGCTGATTTTATTCATGTCAAAACTTCCCGCATGCATCATCTTCGTAAAGGTTCGGCCGAGTTATCCCCGGTTTATCCACAAGGTTAACCACAAGCTAAAGCTGAACTGGTTACTTGTTGGTTAACAATATGGCAGTGCCGACAGCATTGTTTCTAATAAATAAATACTAATGAAACCATCGAACGGTAATCTGGAGGGTTCGGCAACACCCGTTTAGGTTGTGCAATATGGAGTTCAGCACAGTGTTAACATTTCGACCAAAATCGACACCTGATAAAAGGACCCACCCCATGCAAGACGTTCTGAGCATTCTCAACTCTATGCACCGCCCTCGCCTGCTGATTCGCGCAGCCCGCGCCGGGGCGCAGGACTATAACCGCAAACGCCATTTACAGCGCCTGCTTGGTTACGGCCCCCTGCCCCGCACGGTTGCGGCCCTGATGCGCCTGATCGAACTTGAGCGGGGAATGAACGATGCCCGCAAAGAGAGTGACGCCACCTATAGCCTGCCGCGCCATCTGGACGTGCTGATCGCTATCATGGGCGAGGCGCAATTGATACGTGCCACACAGGCCTGAAGGTCGCGAAGGTGGGTTGGAAACCCACCCTACGGTTGATTGAAACGTCTGGGGTTACCGGATTTACATAAATGCGTCCGGCATCGAGGCTTTCTTGTCGTCGATATACGCCTCAAGGGCCTGCTTGATGCCCGGGTCAAGCGGCGGCTGGCGGTAATTGTCGATCAGATATTGCACCCGAACCGCGGCCAGAGATTGGGTGTCGCGCGCGCCTTCTTCTTCCCAGGTTTCAAACGGTTTATAATCCAGCAATCGCGTGCGCCAGAACGCCGTCTGGTAGTTGTTCTGGGTGTGCTCACAGCCCAGATAATGTCCACCCGGCCCCACTTCGGCAATCGCCCCCATGGCCTGGGCTTCTTCACCCGTATCCACCCCGGCGGCCAGTCGTTGTAACACGCCCAGTTGATCCGCATCCATGACAAATTTCTCAAAACTGGACACAAGCCCGCCTTCAAGCCAGCCGCAAGAGTGCAGCATAAAGTTCACCCCGCCCAGCAACGCCGCATTCAGCGTGTGCGCGGTTTCATACGCCGCCTGCGCATCCGGCAGCTTGGACCCGCACAGCCCCCCGCCCGACCGGAACGGCAGGCCCAAACGGCGCGCCAACTGGCCCGCGCCACTTAATATCTGCGTCGCTTCCGGCGTGCCAAAGGTCGGCGCACCGCTGTTCATGTCAATTGACGCCACAAACGCACCAAAGATCACAGGCGCACCGGGGCGCACCAATTGGGAATAGGCGATACCGGCCATCACTTCGGCCAGAACCTGCGTCAGGGTGCCCATCACCGACACCGGCGCCATCGCCCCGCCGACAATAAAGGGTGACACGATGCAGGCCTGACCGGCGCGTGCATAAATTTCCAACGCGCCCATCATCACATCATCAAACGTCAACGGAGAGTTGATATTGATCAGCGAGGTCATCACCACGTTGTCGGCAACAAATTCCTTACCAAACAGAATTTCGCACATTTCGACCGAATCCTGCGCCCGGCTTGGTTCGGTCACGGACCCCATGAACGGTTTGTCCGACAGGGTCATATGCGCATATAGCATGTCCAGATGCCGCTTGTTCACCGCCACATCGGTCGGCTCACACACGGTGCCGCCCGAATGGTGCAGGAATTCCGACATTTGCCCCAATTTCACGAACTTGCGGAAATCCGCCATTGTTGCATAGCGCCGCCCACCGTCCAGATCGCGCACAAATGGCGGGCCGTAAACTGGCGCGCAGACCAAGTTGCGGCCACCGATCACCACGTTTTTGTCGGGATTGCGGGCGTGTTGGGTGAAACTTGCAGGCGCGGTTTTGCACAATTGGCGCGCCAATCCGCGCGGGATTCGCACCCTTTCGCCTTCAATCGCGGCTCCGGCCGCGCGCCAGCGATCCAAAGCACCGGGATTGTTGACAAAATTCACCCC
>DAOUQK010000060.1 GCA_030625695.1 Paracoccaceae bacterium
ACTTTCACCGCTTCCAGGATCACCTCGGGGTTTTCCATCAGATAGGCCCGGACTTCGGCCCGGAAAATGGCGCGTTCGGCCGCACTCATCTGGGCGATATCAAGGGCGCTGGCCGGAGTTGAGAACAGAGTAGTGGTCAGGGCCAGTATCAGAAGGGCAGGGGCAGTCAGGCGGATCATGATGTGTGTCGTCCTTTTCATTGTTGATGTCCTATGACCACATTTCGGGTGGGTTGCCAAGGCCGCGCAGGCCCCGAAACTGCGACTTTGATCATTGACCTTTGCCAAAGAACCCGGTCAAACCATGGCTGCACATAAGGAGAAATCGATGAAAAACTCAACCCGTTCAAAGGTCGATCCCTTTATCGTGATGGACGTGATGGAGGCCGCGCGACGCGCCGAAGCAGGTGGTCGCCACATTATCCATATGGAGGTCGGCCAACCCGGCACTGGCGCACCGCGCGGCGCGACCCGCGCTCTGAGTGACGCGATGGAGCAGAATGCGTTGGGCTATACCGTGGCGCTGGGCCTGCCGGCGTTAAGGGCGCGGATCGCGCGGATGTACGGCGAGCGGTATGGAATTGACCTTGATCCAGGGCGGGTGGTGGTCACGTCCGGGTCATCCGGTGCGTTCATTCTGGCGTTCACAGCGTTGTTTGATACCGGCGACCGCGTAGGCATTGGCGCGCCGGGGTATCCGTCTTACCGCCAGATTTTGAGCGCCCTGGGGATGGTTCCGGTTGATCTGGAAACAGCACCTGCCAACCGGCTGCAACCGGTGCCGGGCGATTTTGCCGACCTTGATCTGGCCGGGCTGTTGGTGGCTTCGCCTGCCAACCCAAGCGGCACCATGCTGGATCGCGCCGCTATGGGCGCGCTGATCGAGGCGACGCAGGCGCAGGACGCCGCCTTTATCTCGGACGAGATTTATCATGGGCTTGAGTATGACGCCAAAGCGGTGTCGGCGTTGGAACTGAGCGGGGATGTTTATGTGATCAACTCGTTCTCAAAGTATTATTCGATGACCGGTTGGCGGGTCGGCTGGATGGTCGTGCCCGAAGCCCACGTCAGAGTGGTCGAACGTCTGGCCCAAAACATGTTCATCTGCCCAGCCCATGCAAGTCAGGTGACGGCCCTCGCAGCGATGGACTGTGACGAGGAATTGCAAGGCAATCTCGACGTCTACCGAACGAACCGGACGTTAATGCTGGACGGGCTGCCCCGCGCCGGGTTCGGCAATTTTGCCCCCCCTGACGGCGCGTTCTATGTCTATGCCGATGTATCCGACCTGACCGACGACAGCCGCGCCTTTGCCGCCGAAATACTGGACAAGGCCGGTGTGGCAGTCACGCCGGGTCTGGATTTTGATCCGGTGCGCGGGGCATCCTGGTTGCGGTTTTCCTATGCCCGTTCCACCAGTGACATCCGCGAAGGGCTGGCGCGTCTGAAGGCGTTCATGGCCAAGCGCAAGCCATCATAAGCGTTCCCAAGGCTGCACATCTGGGATAAGAAGGGCGGCAACAGGGTCAGAAGATCGTGTCGCGTTTGAATGCATGTTTCCAAGTAAGCGCGACACATTCTAAATGACCCGTAACCGGGCAGGAATATGACGATGAACAGGCTATCTGGCTTCCTGTGTATGATGTGGCTGACGCTTGCGGCGCTGCCTGGTTTGCCGGCTTGGGCGCAAGGTTTCAGCGGATTGGCGCGGATTGATCCGGCGGCAAGCCGGATAAGTGACCTGGGCAAGAATGGCGTGGGCATTGATCTGGCGCTTAGTCAGGGCGTGCCTTACCGGTTGTTTACCCTGGATAATCCACCCCGTCTGGTGCTGGATTTTCAAGAGGTGGACTGGAGCGGGCTTGAAACTGAAACATTTCTGGCCACGACCCGGGTTGGACAGGTACATTTCGGCGGCTACGTGCCGGGATGGTCGCGCATGGTGATTGGGTTGAATGGGCCGATGTTGGTGCAAACCTCTGAGATGACGGTGGATCAGGTTCAGGGCTCGGCCCGGCTTGGCCTTGCGTTGATGCCAATGGACGGCGAGGCATTTGCTGCTGCGGCCGGTGCGCCGTATGATGCCCGGTGGGATTTGCCGGCACCCGCAAAGGTGGGAACGCCAACCGCGCGTCCGGCTGATGCGCCGGTTATTGTCGTGCTGGACCCGGGCCATGGCGGTATTGATCCGGGCGCAGAACAGGGCGAAATCGTCGAAAAAGACCTGATGCTGCAGTTTGCCCGTGAGTTGCGCGAAATATTGCTGCGCAAGGGCGGGTTTGAGGTGGTGCTGACCCGCGATGGTGATCACTTTATCTCGCTTGAGGCGCGGATATCGGTGGCACATAATGCCGGTGCGGGCGCGGATGTGTTCATCTCGCTGCATGCAGATTCTCTGGCCGAAGGGCTGGCGCATGGGGCGACGGTGCATGTGCTTAGCCGTGAGGCGTCAGATATTGCCAGCGCTAAACTGGCCGAGCGTCATGATCGGTCCGATATCCTGTCGGGGGTTGATCTGAGCGACGCGGACGATTCCGTAACCGCAGTGCTGCTTGATCTGGCGCGTCAGGAAACTCAGCCCCGCACCGATGCTTTGGCCACGGCGCTGGTCGAGGCCATGGCCCAGACCGGCGGGCCGATGAATCGCCGGCCTTTGAGGGCGGCGGCGTTTTCGGTGCTCAAGGCGGCGGATATTCCGTCGGTTCTGATCGAACTGGGGTTTCTGTCCAGCCCGCGGGATTTGAAAAACCTGTCGGATGATGATTGGCGGGCAGGCATGGCGCTGGGCATCGCCAACGGGCTTGAAGCATGGCGTGCGCAGGACCTGGCCACCAGACCTCTGGTTCGCCAGTAGGGGTGGGGTTTACCCTATCGCACCACGCGACACTTCCTGTCGGAAGGGAAGATGGGTTGAAAACCCATCCTACGAAAAATCGACAGGTCGGTATCACCCGACGGCATAAAATGGCCGCCTGATGCTTTGACCCCGGCGCGTGTCGGGCTTATGTAGGGCAGGAACCAACTTTAAAGGCGCTCCCTTTGCTTCGATATATCCTTTCTTTCTTCGGCGCGATCTTCAGCACTGTCACTCTTGGCTTTGCTATGATGGCTATTGTTGTTGGCGGTATTTTCTGGGTCTATGGCCGCGATCTGCCCAGTCACGAAGCATTGGCCCAGTATACACCACCCACCATCAGCCGGATTTATTCCGGTGAAGGCCATCTGATCGACGAATTTGCCGAGGAACGCCGGTTGTTTGCCGCCTCAAGCGCCATTCCGGCGATGATCAAGCAGGCTTTCATCTCGGCTGAGGACAAGAACTTCTATACCCATAAAGGCTATGATCTGCGCGGCATCGGTGCCGCCGCAATCGAGGCCATCCGCTCGCGCGGGGGGACGGTCCGGGGGGCGTCGACCATTACCCAACAGGTGATGAAAAACTTTCTGCTAAGCGGGGATCGTAAGCTTGAGCGTAAGATCAAGGAAATCATCCTTGCCTCGCGGCTGGAAGAGACCCTGAACAAGGAACAGATCCTTGAACTATACCTGAACGAGATTTTTCTGGGCCAGAATTCGTTTGGGGTGGCGGCTGCCGCTCAGACATATTTCAACAAGACGCTTGAGGATCTGGCCCCGCATGAGGCGGCATTCCTTGCGTCCTTGCCCAAAGCGCCGTCGAGGTTTCACCCGGTCAGACGCAAAGACCGCCTGTTATCGCGGCGCAATTTTGTGCTGAAAGAGATGTTCGAGAACGGCTATATCACCCGCGCCACCTATGAAGTCGAAGTCGAGATGCCGCTGCGCTCGGTTCAGAACGGTGACTTTGAGAGCTTTCGCACCGTGCTGCCGCCGCGCGACTATTTCACCGACGAAATCCGCCGTCAGCTAAGCCGGGACTTTGGCGAGGGTGAATTTTTTACCGGCGGCTTTACCGTGCGCGCCACCATCGACGAAGAAATGCAGATCGTCGCGGCGCGGTCTTTGCGCACACAGCTTGAGAAATACGACCGGGGTCGCGGGATTTGGCGGCCGACCGGCGAGGTTCTGACGCCGGAACAAATGGCCAGTGAAGAAGCGTGGCGCGAGGCCCTGAGTGACGTCAAGATATCGCGCGACGTGTTGTTGGGGGCCGAATGGCATCCGGCTGTGGTGCTGGAAATGACGGCCAAAAACGCCCGCATCGGCATCGAAGGTGTTGACGGCGTTGCGGACGGCCATTGGATTGTCGCCAAAGATGTGACCTGGGCGCGGCGCGAGAACGCCGATGGGACCAAGGGGCGCAAGGCCCGCGTTGCTGACGATTTGCTGGATGTGGGCGAGGTGGTGCTGGTGCGCGCCATGACCAAAGACAGCGATGGGTCGTTCGTCCGCTGGTCCCTGCGGCAGGTGCCCGAAGTACAGGGCGGCTTTGTCGCGATGGACGTCAATTCGGGCCGGGTTCTGGCGATGCAGGGCGGGTTTTCATATCAGTCGTCAGTGTTCAACCGCGCCACGCAGGCGCAACGTCAGCCGGGATCAAGTTTCAAACCGTTTGTTTATGCCGCAGCACTCGACATTGGCTATTCTCCGGCCACCATCGTCATTGACGCGCCGATCGAAATCAACACGCCGCAGGGTCTTTGGCGGCCTCGCAATTCGTCGCATAAATTTTATGGGCCAACGCCCTTGCGCACGGGGATTGAACAGTCGCGGAACCTGATGACTATTCGTCTGGCGCAAGAGGTTGGGATGCCGGTGGTTGCGGGCTATGCTGAACGGTTTGGAGTTTACGACGAATTAGGGCCATTCCTGGCCAATGCGCTGGGGTCTCAGGAAACCACATTGTACAAGATGGTCACAGCATATGCGATGTTCGCCAATGGCGGCGAGCGGCTGCAGCCCACGCTTGTGGACCGGATTCAGGACCGACGCGGGCGGACGATTTTTCGCCACGACAAACGTGATTGCATCGATTGTGCCAACCCCGGGCTGGCAACCGGGGCGATACCGCAAATCCGCTCAAACCGCTCTCAGGTGATGGACCCGATTACGGCCTACCAGTTAACCTCGATGATGCGCGGTGTAGTCGAACGCGGCACCGCAGCGGGGGCAGTGCGCCTACCTGTGCCAACAGCAGGCAAGACCGGCACCACCAACGAGGCGAAGGATGTCTGGTTTATCGGCTTTACTTCAAACATTGTGGCTGGCTGTTATATCGGCCACGACCGTCCGCGCCCATTGGGGCGGGGTGCTTATGGTGCCTCAATGTGCGGGCCGGTGTTTCAATCTTTCATGCTCAAAGCCACCGAGAAATTTGGCGGCGGCCCCTTTGCAGTTCCGCCCGGTGGGCATTTCATCAAGATCGACCGTTATACCGGGGGTCGTCTGCCAAATTCAGCAAGTGGCGAATATGTGGTGGCCGAATACTTCCGCGGCGGAGAAGAGCCGATATTTGGCCTGACATTCGATGGCGGCTTTGGCATCGGTTCGGACCTGCCATTGTTCGAAGAGGTAACGACATCAGGCCGTCAGGTCACCACATCGACCGGCGAGACGGCCATTATCGGCCCCAAGGCCAACAGCAGCACGATCAGCACAGGCGGGCTTTATTGAAATTCGTGGAGGCGGCGGGGTGAACCCCGCCCTACCGCTTGTTCGCAGGCGTGGTCTGGTTTATCACCGTTTCTCATCCCCCATTGCAGGAATTCCTATGCGCGCCGAAATCCAGAACATTACCGCCGAGATTGAAAAGTCGCTTGTGCTGTTGGCGCAACGGATGGATCAGGAAACCGCCCCTCACCGGCTTGAGGAATTCAATGCCCGGGTCGAGGATCCGACCCTGTGGGACAACCCCGAAGCGGCGCAGAAGCTGATGCGCGACCGGCAGATGCTGGTCGACGCGATGGAGACTTATGACAGTATCGCCCAGGACATGACCGATTATTGCGAGTTGATCGAACTGGGTGAAATGGAAGAGGACCAGGAGGTCATCACCGAAGCCGAAGACGGCATCAAAGCGTTGGGGCAAAAGGCCGCCAAGAAAGAGCTTGAGGCACTGCTGGACGGCGAAGCCGACGGTAATGACACCTTTCTTGAGATCAATTCCGGGGCCGGGGGCACGGAAAGCTGTGACTGGGCCAGCATGCTGGCGCGGATGTATGTGCGCTGGGCGGAAAAGAAGGGCTATAAGGTTGAATTACAATCAGAAAGTTCCGGCGAAGAGGCCGGGATCAAATCGGCGACCTATAAGATTGCCGGGCAAAATGCCTATGGCTGGCTGAAATCCGAAAGCGGCGTGCATCGTTTGGTGCGCATCTCGCCGTTTGACAGTGCTGCCAAGCGGCATACTTCGTTTTCGTCTGTCTGGGTTTATCCGGTGGTCGACGACAATATCGATATTGAAGTCAATCCAAGTGATATCCGCATTGATACCTATCGTTCGTCGGGGGCCGGCGGGCAGCATGTGAACACCACCGATTCCGCGGTGCGCATCACCCACCATCCAACCGGAATCGTGGTGACATCATCGGTGAAATCGCAGCATCAGAACCGCGATATCGCCATGAAAGCCCTGAAATCACGGCTTTATCAGATGGAGTTGGACAAGCGGAACGCGGCGATCAACGAAGCACATGAGAATAAGGGCGACGCCGGTTGGGGTAATCAGATACGCTCTTACGTGTTGCAGCCTTATCAGATGGTCAAAGATCTGCGCACTAATTTTGAGACGTCAGATACCAAAGGCGTGTTGGACGGTGATCTGGACGGTCTGATGGGGGCAACCCTGGCGATGGGCGTGTCCGGCAAAGGGCGCGCCGAGGCGCAGGGCGGCTAGGGTTCTGACCGCGGCAGATTTTGATTTTGTCTGATATCGCACCCCGTGCGGTTTTGACGCGACATGTGAAGTAAAGATCGCAATAGTATCCTTTGAAGGTTCTGCGCAAAGACGCAGGCCATGAGGGAGGGACGACATGAACAGTGATAAACCGATGGGCGTGCCGCAATTGCGCGCGGTCACATTTTCCATGTTGGGCGAGGCTTTGCGGCGTGGCGTGCGGGATTTTCGTCGTGCACCTTTGTGTGGTGTGTTCTTTGCCGGCATCTTTATGCTGGGCGGCTGGGCCATTGTCTGGGTCAGTATGGTAACTGGCACAACTTTCTGGATGGTTCTGGCGGCGATTGGTTTTCCGCTGATCGGGCCGTTTGCCGCTGTTGGACTTTATGAGGTGTCGCATCGGCTTGAACAAGGCAAGGCGTCTAATTTCCTTGATATAATTCAGGTTGTTAGCCATCAGAGTCGGCGGCAATTGCCGTCCATATGCGCCATCATTGTCGTTGTGTTTCTGTTCTGGTTCTTCGCCGGGCATCTGATATTTGCATTGTTTCTTGGCCTGTCTACCATGACCAATGTGATGTCGTCTGTGGCGGTGTTTGCAACACCTACCGGCATGATGATGCTGGCCGTAGGCACCGGCGTTGGTGCGCTGTTTGCGCTGTTGCTGTATATGATCTCCGTGCTGTCATTGCCTTTGCTACTGGACCGCGAGGTGGATTTTGTCACCGCGATGATCACCTCGTTTCAATATGTGATGGCGTACCCTGTGCAGATGTTGCTTTGGGGGGTAATCATCGCCGTGATCACCTTTGCGGCCCTTCTGCCGATGTTCCTGGGTTTGTTGATTGCGCTGCCCTTGCTGGGCCATGCGTCCTGGCATTTGTATCGCTTGATAACCATTGAAGACTGACACGAACTCAGTCTTCGCGCCCCATGGCCACCAGCCTGGCGCGCAGGGCAGGGGCGTCGGGATGGTTGGTTTCAAGCGCAAAGATATAGGCGTGGGTCAGGAAAAACCCCGCCGCCTCGGCATTGTCGGCACCATCCGCCGCCTCGCGGTAAAGCCCGACCAGCGCGCGGTGATCGCCGCGTTCATGGCACCCCAGAAGCCGCGCCTGAAGGTCGTTCATTCAGCCGCTTTGTCGGTTGCGCGATAAGTTTGGATCTGTGCCGCGACCCAATCGTGAAACAGATGCGTCGGCCCGTCCATGACCGGCGAAAACCGTCCGCCGTCAAAGCCGGGTGCGTTGCGGCCCCGTTGCATGCCTTCGACCACAAACACGTCCTCGACAAAAATGCCTTTCCATTGCGCGGTGTTTTTGGCCCTTAAGCTTGGGTCGCTGTTGTCCGTGGCATAATAGATATGCACGTCTTCGCGGGTTTTGCCCTGACCAAGCGGCACCAGAATGATTGCATAAACATGGTCGCGGTGCACCCCAAGCAGCACGTTGGGAAACACCGAGATATATTCTGCCGCTTTATCCCACTTGTCGCTAAGTCCTTGGAAATCTTCAAACACATCGCCGTTGTCATCGGCCAGTTGGCGGTAAACCAACGTGCCTTGCCCGGAATACTTTTCGGGGTTTTCAATGTGATAATGGTCTTCAAGCCGGGAATAGCTGTTCAATCCGGGGTGAATCCACGGCAAATGATAGCTCTCGCAGTAGTTCTCGACTGCCAGTTTCCAGTTGCAGTCGACCGTCAGCGAAAACTGGCTGTCAGCGCCGCCGTGATACAGTGGTTTTTCGAATTCGGACCAGCGGGCAATCAGGGTCGCCATGGCGTCAACGAACTCTGGTGCATCGCCCGAGATATTGATCCAGACCACATCTTGCCAAACAGTGCTGCGCACTTCGATCAGGCCCAGTAACGCCCGGTCAATGCCCTCGGCGGTGTTCTGGCCCGGCCCGCCCACATGCGGCGTGCTGATCAGATCGCCTTGGGTGGAATAGCACCAGCTGTGATAGGCGCACCTGATGGCACCTTCGATTTTGCGTGGTTCTTCGACCAGGATCATGCCGCGATGGCGGCAGATGTTCTGAAACACCCGAACCACGCCTTTGCGGTCGCGGATCAGCAACAAAGGCATGTCCAGAAAGGTGATCGGCACCGCGTCGCCCGGTTCTGGCACGTCCGCCGCGACCGCCAGGCCGGCCCATTGGTTGATCAGTAACGCCTGGTTCTCTTCGGCGTTTACAACTGGGTCGATATAATGGGCGTTGGACAATCCATTGGCAGTTTCAATCGGACGGCGGACGGTGGACAGATCGGTAATTGGGGGGGCGGGCATGACTGCACTCCTGCAAGATGTACCGAATTATCGGTCACTCTTAGGTGGAGTTCCGTCAAAAATGCGACCTGACTTTCCTCAAGGCGACAAAAACTGCCTAACAGGATGGGTCAGCGAAACGGTTCTTCTGTTTGCAGCAACCGGCGGTGAAATGGCATCAGGTTCTCTTCAGCCACAAAGCCAGACTCGCGGGCCATCGCATATATATCGGTTTTTTCCTGACCTAAATGTTCGTAAACCATACGCACCGCGCGTGACCCTGACGCACTTTCGCGCACTGTACGGGTTACATATCCGACCCAATAGTTATTCTCGAACGACGCCACACGCGCCAGATAATTGAACGAACAGGTCATCGAATTGCGCCGCGATATAACGAGCGCCACACCTTCTTCCTGACGGGTGACGTATCCCCGGAATTCGCGCGCGCGAATGTCTGCGGTCAAACCTTGTTGTAGCATCGCGTCCTTGGCTTCATAGCCGCGCACGTAAGTGTGTTCTTCATCACGAAATACATAGACCAGACCGACAACAAACTGCGATGTGTTGATAAAGCTTCGGCGGGAAAAGCGGAAAAATCCAGATGGAAACGCATCTTGCGGCACATCATTGACCCCGACTCCGACAAATTCGGCCAAAACCGGACCGTTCAGAACGTGGCTTTGGTTGGTAATACTTTCGACCGGTTCCAGCAGAATGCGGGCGTCCACTTCAAAAAAGGCACAAATCCGGTCAAGAACGTCCGGCCTTGGGAAGCTTTCACCGGACAGATACCGGTTGAACTGGGTCCGGTTGATCTTGAGTTGTCGTGACAATTCAGAGATCGAGGGATATTTTTTGGCAAGGATGCGCAAGTTAGCACCAAACATGTCGCGTAGCTCGGCAGGTGATCGGGTTGGTTTTGTCATTTCGGGTCCACTACTAACATATGTGCGATTGTCGGCCCTCCAATTGATCCTGATTAGCGTCGAGATTGGCGGAAACTTGCCTTTCTAACGCTAATTAGCGTCACACCTGACGCTAATTTAGGTCGCCAAGCTAACGTGCTCGACACAAAAAGCAAGTCCGAGACTCAGTATTAACCATGTCTGAAAACCGAGAATCGTATCACTGTTAAAGGAAGGGACAAAGACAGGACGGGATATGTTTGGCGTAGTATTATGGAGTGATGAGCAAGATCAGAAAGCTGTGATCTGGTGTGAAGACCACGGTGATCTTGCGTTTTACCGCAATGATTCTGATACTTGCGAAATCGAGATGGATGCAGGGGATTGGGTCCAGTTCGACATGAAAATGGATAAGAATCAGCGCAAGGCGCATAACCCGCGCCTTGTTTGTGAAGGAGTTTACCCTGAATTGGCAGACTCATTGTGCGCGGCGCCGACCCAGGGTCTTCGGCAAAATCCGCAGCAATCAAAGCCGTATTCAAACCCCGCCGAACGCAATTCAGCGCAGGTTATACCGCTATTTCCGGGTCAGTCGGCCCCTGGCGCGGCGTCAAAGGCAGCCCACAAGCAAACCGCCTAGGGTTGTTTATAGAGCGTGTCGCGTCAAATGTGAATTCACATGGCAGGCCGAACGCGTTTGGAATTCAAACTCTGCCTCGGCCTGCCATATGAATACTGAATCCAATGAAACGCGACACGCTTTAGTCACCGCGAAGCAACGCGGCGACGCCAGTCCGGGCGATTTCGGTTAGGCCAAGCGGGCGCATCAGATCGGCAAATGCACCAATCTTTTCCGGCACACCGGTGATTTCGAAAACAAAGCTTTCGAGCGTGCTGTCGACCACATTGGCACGGAAAATATCCGCTAACCGCAGCGCTTCAACCCGCTTTTCTCCGGTTCCGACAACTTTCATGATTGCCAGCTCGCGTTCGACCGACGGCCCTTCGACGGTCAGGTCATGGACTTCGTAAACCGGCACAATGCGGCCCAACTGCGCCTTGATCTGTTCGATCACCTGCGGTGTGCCGGTGGTAACGATGGTGATGCGGCTTAGATGCCCGGTATGGTCCACTTCGGCGACTGTCAGGCTTTCGATGTTATAGCCGCGCCCGGAAAACAGGCCAATTACTCGCGCCAGAACGCCAGGTTCGTTTTCGACCAGAATGGCCAGGGTGTGGCGTTCTTCCACTTCCGAGAATGTGGGGCGTAAATTATAGGCGGAATGTTTAGTCGCGCCTTTTTTGATTTTGAGGGCTGACATGTTGTCCCTTTCGTCGAGTTTGTTAAGGCTTTTAGTAAGCTCTGAGAGTTGTGTTCAGACCAGCGCCCCACCGGCACCCTGAATGGCACCGGCAGTTTCGTCTTCGTTCAACATCATTTGATTATGCGGCTTGCCTGACGGAATCATCGGCAGGCAATTCTCGTGCTTTTCGATCAGGCAGTCGAACACCACTGGCCCATCGTGGTTGATCATCTCAAGCAACGCATCATCCAGGTCGGCCGGGTCGGAACAGATGATACCCTTGATGCCAAACGCCTCGGCCAGCTTAACGAAATCTGGCAGCGATTCGGACCATGAATGCGAATAGCGCGAGCCGTGCAGCAATTCCTGCCATTGGCGTACCATGCCAAGGCGTTCGTTGTTCAGGATGAACTGCTTTACTGGCAGGTTGTATTGCGAAACCGTGCCCAGTTCTTGCATATTCATCAGCCAGCTTGCCTCGCCTGCGACGTTGATTACCAATGCATCGGGATGTGCCATCTGCACACCGATCGAGGAGGGGAAGCCATAGCCCATGGTGCCAAGCCCGCCAGACGTCATAAGACGGTTCGGGGCCTCAAAACCCAAGTGCTGTGCGGCCCACATCTGATGCTGACCAACTTCGGTGGTGATATAGCGGTCATGATCTTTGGTCAGTTCCTGAAGCCGGGCCAATGCGTGCTGTGGGCGGATCGCCTTGTCGCCCTGGGTGAAGGCCAGGCATTCGACCTTGCGCCATTGGGAAATCTGGCTTTGCCACTTGCCCAAAGCCTCTTTGTTGGTTTTGCGCCCGCGCGCCTTCCAGACTTTGAGGATATCTTCGAGCACATGGCCCACATCGCCGACAATCGGGATATCGGCTTTGATCACCTTGTTGATAGACGATGGATCAATGTCGATATGTGCCTTGGTCGACTTGGGGCTGAACGCGGATATCAACCCGGTGATACGGTCATCAAACCGAGCCCCGACATTGATCATCAGATCACAGCCGTGCATCGCCATATTGGCCTCGTACAGCCCGTGCATTCCCAGCATCCCCAGCCAGTTCTTGCCGCTGGCGGGATAGGCGCCAAGACCCATCAGGGTGGAGGTCACCGGGAACCCGGTCGCATCTACCAATTCGCGCAACAATTGGCTTGCGGCCGGGCCAGAGTTGATCACCCCGCCGCCGGTATAAAATACCGGGCGTTTGGCCTTTTCCATTGCGGCCACCAGTTCGGTGATCTCTTGCATGTCGCCTTTGACCGTCGGCTGATAGCGCGAGGCCGAGGGTTTGGCGGACGCATAGGTGCCGGTGGCAAACTGCACATCCTTGGGAATGTCGACCAGCACCGGGCCGGGACGGCCCGAACGCGCCACATGGAACGCCTCGTGCAGCGTCGACGCCAGTTTTTCGGTGTCTTTGACCAGCCAGTTATGCTTGGTGCAGGGGCGGGTGATGCCAACGGTATCGGCCTCTTGAAACGCATCCGAGCCGATCAGGAAAGTTGGCACCTGCGCGCTGAGAACCACAATCGGGATCGAATCGAGCAATGCATCCGTCAGCCCGGTCACCGTATTGGTGACACCCGGCCCCGAGGTGACCAGAACAACGCCGATTTTCCCGGTCGAACGCGCGTAGCCTTCGGCGGCATGGATCGCGCCCTGTTCGTGACGCACCAGAATGTGGCGCACATCGTTTTGCTGGAATATCTCGTCATAGATCGGCAAGGCGGCACCGCCGGGATAGCCGAACACAACGTCCACGCCCTGATCTTTCAAAGCCTGAACAACAATTCCCGCTCCGGTCATCTCTCGTTTCATCTCGGCTACTCCGTCTACTGTTTTTCTTTTACCCATAAAAAAAGCCCCCGAAGGTTTCGGAGGCGCATGGGGTCGAATTTGGATTTCCGTTACCGGCCCATGCGCTTGGTTCCTACAATTACGACTAGGGTTGTCATGGCCATCCGGTTCCTTTTGCTTGGGCGAACCATATGGCCAGCATTCCGGGGCGTCAACAGGCATTTTTGTGTATTTGTGTCCGTTTTGACGGGGTATTCGCAATTTTATTGCGTTTTTCGTCCTTCGTTTGCCATATTGTACCGCGTGCCATCGGTGGCTGATCCGTCACCGGATATGTAGGGTGTGCATTCAAAGCCCAACGCCTGTGCCTTGCAATACCCCGTGTTCCAAAGCGTAACGTGTCAATCCGGCGGTGCTTGAAATGCCCAGTTTGGCCTTGATGTTCTTGCGGTGCGTCTCGACCGTGCGTACGGAAATTTCCAGCGACAGCGCCACGTCACGGTTGGATTTACCTTGTGCCAGTTGCAACAGAACCGTCTGTTCCCGCCCGGTCAGAGCCTCGCGTCCGGGGCCGTCTTTCGGCTCAAGCGAGCCTTTGGCCCCGGTGCACAGATAGCGACGCCCGGCCATCACCGCATC
>DAOUQK010000254.1 GCA_030625695.1 Paracoccaceae bacterium
TCTATGTCGAGTTCTCCAACGAAGTCTGGAACTGGGGGTTCCTGCAAACTGCCTGGGCCGACGCCGCCGCCCGGACGGAATGGAGGGCCAAGGACGCAGGGGTTCAGTATTACGGCGTCCGGGCAGCAGAGGTGGCGAAAATATGGACCGGTATTTATGGCGATGCAGCGCAAGGGCCAGAGCGACGATTAACCAACGTGATCTCGTCCCAGACCGGATGGCTGGGGCTTGAGGAACTGGTGCTGAACGCACCTGACCGCCCTGAGGGCACCACCCCCCCGGCAGAGGCGTTCCAGGCCTATGCGGTAACCGGCTATTTCGGTGGGACTTTGGGGACAGAGCAACGCCGCGAACTGGTTCACAACTGGATCGAAGAAAGCCGGGGTTTGGCCAAACAAAGCGGTCAGAACGGCGGCCTTTCGGGTGAGGCGCTTCAGACCTATATAGCAACGCACCAATATGACCTTGCGACGACGCAGGCAGCGCTTGAACTGAGCGATGGATCCTTAAGCGGCGATCCTCAGGACACATTGAAGGGTCTCTTGGGCAAAACCCTGCCATATCACGCAGACGTGGCGCGGAATTACGGGCTTGATCTGATCATGTACGAAGGCGGCAGTCATGTGGTGGGCATCGCCCTGGGAGTTGACGACCCGGTGTTGACCGATTTTTTCGTCCACTTCAATTACACCCCGGAAATGGGAGAGCTGTATACCAGGCTGATCCACGGCTGGCACGATCTGGGCGGGCAGCTTTTCAACGTTTATGCGGATGTATCGTCTCCGTCAAAGTGGGGCAGTTGGGGCGCGTTGCGCTTTCTTTCTGACAGCAATCCGCGCTGGGATGCGATTGTAGCCGCCCAATGAAAACCTTTTCCGTCATCATCCCGGCCCATAATGAGGCGAGCTTGATCGGGCAGTGCCTGGAATCGCTCCTGACCTCGGACCCGTTACCTGAAGGCTGGCAAGTGGCCATTTTGGTGGTTGCCAATGGCTGCACCGATGATACCGCCGTTAAAGCCCGCGAGTACACAGCCCAGACAGCTGCACGAGGCTGGTCGCTGACCATCTTTGACGAGGTTCGCGGTGGTAAACTGAACGCTCTGAATATCGCCGATGCGGCCGCCCATGGCACAAATCGCGCTTATCTGGACGCTGATGTGACGCTTGATCCTTCTTTTCTCGGGCAATTGGTTAAAACCCTCGACAGCGACACCCCCCGGTATGCCAGCGGTCACCCAGCACTTAGCCCGGCGCGGTCACGCATAACCCATGCCTATGGCCGGTTCTGGAAGTTCTTGCCGTTTGTAACAAGTGGTGTGCCCGGGTTTGGTATCTTTGCGATGAACGCCACCGGACGGGCGCGGTGGGGGCGGTGGCCCGATATCATTTCCGATGACACCTTTGCCCGGCTCAGTTTTACTACTGGTGAACGGATGCGGGTCGACAGCTTTTACCATTGGCCAATGGTCGAAGGTTTCACCAATCTGGTCCGGGTCCGCAGGCGTCAGGATGACGGCGTGAAGGAAATCGCCGCGCGCTTTCCGCACTTGTTGGAAAATGACGATAAACCAAAGTTGACCCTGCCCGACCTGCTGTCTCGACTTGTCCGAGACCCTTTGGGGTTTACCACTTATGCAGCCGTCTCATTGGCGGTGAAAACCGCTTTGTTTCAAACGGATAAACCTTGGGTGCGCGGGCGCTAATACCAGAGCTCACAAAGGTTAATTCGTTTTCGGCCTGTGTAGGGTGGGGTTTCACCCCACCGCCCGCCGGGTGGATGGTGGGGTGAAACCCCACCCTACACATCATCGACAGGTCAATCATTAGGTGAACAATTATTAGATCCGTCGATGGCCGCCTGAAAATACCCGGCCAGTTTCCCCGCCTCGCTGTCCGCATCGTGACGAACCAATACCCGTTCCCGTCCCGCCTGCCCCATCAAAGTCAATGTCTCGGTCCCCGATTGCGCCAATTCCTGAACCGCGCCCGCCAAGGCATCCACATCGCCCGCCGGAACCAACCAGCCGGTTTCGCCGGGCTGAACCAACTCTGGAATGCCGGCGATATAGGTGGCGATCACCGGGCGGCCCGAGGCCATTGCCTCCATCACCACCATCGGCAGACCTTCGGCAAAGCTTGGCATGACCAAAGCGTGGGCATTTGCGATCTCGCGGCGAACCCCGGCCTCGTCCAGCCATCCGGTCAGGGTAACCGAACTTTCAAGACCGAACCGGGAAATTGCCGCCTCCAGATCGCGACGCATCTCGCCGTCTCCGACCAGCGTCAGGTGAATGTCCGGGTGCTGCACCTTCAGCGCCTGCATCATCCGGATCAGGATCATCTGGCCCTTTTGCTCGGCAAACCTACCGATTGAAACCAGCCTTATTGGTCCCTTTGGTATCGGGCTAACGACCTTGAACGCCTCCGGCTCGATGGCACAATGCACCACTTTCAACCTCGCCCATGTCTCAAACCCGGCCCATCGCATAAGCTGACTACGGCCAAACTGGCTGACCCCGACGGCAAACGCGGCCCGGTCCAGTTTTAGCCCCAGCGACAACCCGATCGGCGCATCGAATTCCTCGGGGCCGTGTACTGTAAAACTATAGCCCGGCCCGCCAAGCGCCTCGGCCAGCATCGCCACTGTTGCCGCGTTGGTGCCAAAATGCGCGTGCAGATGATCAACCCCGTCAACGCGGCACCGGCGAACCACTTCGGCCGCCTCAGCCAGATAGATCAGATGCCGAAACGCACCATTCTTGGATATCCGACCACAACGCAACGCCAGCCGCAAAGCCCGCCAACAACCACCCGGCCCGCGCAAAGCCTGTAGCACCATCGCGCCAAACAGCCCAACTGCCCCGCGATCAAGCACATATCCGGTATGGCGCGCCTCCTGCAGATCGCCTGGGTCAACCAGAGGCGTCGCAGATCGCCGCATTGCCAACCGCACCACCGTAATGCCCGCCCTTTCAAGCGCGTGCACTTCACGGCGGATAAAGCTGTGCGATGGTTGGGGATAGGTGTTCAGAATATAGGCGATCTTCAAGGCAGGCACCGGTTGATCAAGGATGAGGAACCCTAACCGTTGACTGGCCGTAAGAAAAGCAAGTCAGTAAACAAAGGGGTAATCCGGCGCAGGCCAGAGGATTGTTTTAGAATTGAGTGGAATTGTGCCGGTTGGTGACCAATCGTCGGGTCGCATCCCACCGGCATTCCGGATATTCTGACCTTAGCAATTCAATCGATTCCAATCAGACGCCCAACCAACAAGAGCGATATGACCGCAGCATTCACACAAAAATTCCGTGGCAGCGGCCTGATGGCGCGCGTCCTGCGCAGTGCGTCGTGGTTGCTGATCGGCCATGGTGGCTCTCATGCACTACGGTTGGCGGCAAACCTGATCCTGACGCGGCTGTTGTTCCCCGAGGCGTTTGGCCTGATGGCTTTGGTCAGCGTGGTAACCGTTGGACTGGCGTTGTTCTCGGACGTGGGGATTGGCCCGTCGATTGCCCAGAATGTGCGGGGCGATGACCCGGATTTCCTTGATACCGCCTGGACCATTCAGGTGATCCGTGGCTTTGGTCTGTGGTTGGGCGCGTGCCTGTTGGCCTGGCCGGTAGCGCAGTTTTACGGCGAGGCAGATTTGGCATTATTCCTGCCAATTGCCGGAATTTCATTGATGGTGGCCGGGTTCAGCCCGACCAGGATTGAGACCGCGAACCGGCATTTGTTGGTGGGCCGACTGACGATTTTGGACTTGACCAGTCAGGTGATTGGCGTGGTCTGCATGGTGGCTCTGGCTCTGGCCACCGGATCGGTTCTGGCATTGGTGGCGGGCGGGGTCGTTCAGGCAGTGGCCAGACTTATACTGACACATGTCTACTTGCCCGGTCACATCAACCATTTCCGCTGGGAGAAACAAGCGGCGACTGAACTGATCCGCTTTGGCAAATGGATATTTCTCAGCACTGCTTTCTGGTTTGTTAGCAGTCAGGGCGACCGGGCAATCCTTGGTAAGTTCTTGTCTCTTGAGGCTTTGGGTATCTACAATATCGGCTTTTTCCTTGCCAGTTTCCCAGTGATGATGGGACACGCAGTGACCCAAAGAGTGTTGATCCCGGTTTACCGTGACCGGCCCGTCAGGGCCGCCGCCGAAAACCGTGCGCAACAACGCAGACTGCGTTTTGCGCTGACCAGTGGTATCCTTGGGTTATTGCTGATTATGGCTTTTGCCGGGCCGTGGCTGACAACATTTCTATACGATGACCGTTACCTGTCCTCTGGTCCGATGGTGACCCTGATCGCCTGTTCCCTGATTCCGTCCGTTATCGGCATGACCTACAATCAGGCAGCTCTCGCAGCGGGCGACAGCCGGTCATTTTTTGTATTCTCGGCCATTCGTGCCGTGTTTCAGGTGACATTGCTACTGATCGGTGTAATTTATTTCGGCCTGATCGGCGCCATCGCCGCCATGGGCCTGGCCGGGCTTCTGGTGCATCCCGTGGCTATTTGGCTGGCGTTGCGTCACGGCGTCTGGGACCCATTGCATGATCTTGGCTTTGGCCTGCTTGGCGCGGCACTGGCATCTTCAGCGATCTGGTTGCACTGGCCAGCCATTGCCCGGCTTATATCCGGGCAATGAATTTGTAGGGTGGGTGAAAACCCACGCATGCTGCGTGTTCGTAACACTCAGCGCTGCGACAGGCTTTGCGCCAACCGCATCAGTCGGACTGCCTCGGCGCGATAGCCAAACCCGTCGTCGCCTCTGGCCGCATTGGCCAGCGTGATCGCCTGATCATAACCCCAATCTCCAAGATACGACCCATCCAGAAGCAACTGACCAAACCCGGCAATCGCCATGGCAAAGCGCATATCAGCCGACACTTCGCCGCCCGCATGGATTGGCATTTCAATCAACTGACTGCGGGCCTCTCCGGGGTGCTTATAGCGCAGCTTGAGAAACCCAAGCTCGCCCGGTTCAGCCGCAACTTCGGCGGGCTGATACCGCAACGGGTCGCTCAGCTGCGCGGGCGAACCAACCGGCGTCACCTCGTAAAGGGCGGTCACCGAATGGCCGGCACCTATGTCGCCGGCATCCACCTTGTCGTTGTTGAAATCTTCGCGCCGCAGGATACGGGTTTCATAGCCAATCAGCCGGTATTCAGCGACGGTGGCCGGGTTGAATTCGACCTGAATTTTGACGTCATTGGCAATCGGAAACAGCGCACCGGTGAACTGATCCACCAACACTTTCTGCGCCTCTGACAGGGTGTCGATATAGGCCGCCTGCCCGTTACCGTTCTGGGCCAGGGCCTGCATTGTCGCATCGTCCAGATTGCCCCGGCCAAAGCCCATGACCGACAGATAGGTGCCACTGTCCCGCTTGTCCGCGATGTATTTTTCCAATGCCGCCGGGTCAGAAAGCCCAACATTAAAATCCCCGTCCGTGGCCAGAAT